>JASHUH010000122.1 GCA_030040115.1 Acidobacteriaceae bacterium
CCTACGGCAAACACTGGCAATGGCGTCGCCCAGACCCTGCTTGGACTGCCGGACTCCGGATCAACAGGAATTGCCTTTTCTCCGACTTATGCCCTGCATTCCTATGGCGTGTACGTTCAGGACGATTGGCGTACCCTTCCAAAACTAACCCTCAACCTGGGTTTACGCTATGAGATTCAGGGGGCTCCAACCTATCACCATAACGCTGCGTCTTCCTTTAACCCCTCCGCCATCAATCCAATTGGAGCCGCAGTTGGCCTGCCCCAGTTGCATGGCGCACTGCAGTTTCTGTCATCGAGCAATCGAGGCGACTACGACACCTCTTATACCAATCTGGCGCCCAGAATCGGGTTGAGCTATCGGGTGCTTCCGCCTCTCGTCGCGCGGGCTGGTTTCGGAATTTTTTACCCACCGTTCGCTGGTGAAGGCTACGCAACCGAGGATGGCTACTCTCCAAGTACGTCCATTGTTTCGACTCTGAACAGCGTCAATCCGGTAGCCGGCCTCTCTCTCGAAAATCCGTGGCCAAGCGGCTATGTGGCAGCTACCGACAACTCGCTGGGCGCGCTGCAGGACGTCGGCCTCGGGACTGGCGCCATTTTCCGGAATCACGCGTCGACCTATGTCCAAGAATACATGTTTGGCCTTCAATACTCGATAACGACGAACAACCTCGTGGAAGTCGATTACTATGGAAACCACGGGATTCATCAGCAATTATCGAGCTTCAATCCGGGCCAGCTATACCCAAGCTATCTGGGGCTTGGCGCTGCTGCGCTGGACACCTTGGTTTCTAATCCGTTTTACGGTCACCTTCCCACTGCGGAAAGCGATTGCGGCATGAACAACACAACGGTGGAAGCGGTGCAGCTACTGTACCCGTATCCGCAGTACTGCGGCGTTGGCGAAAGCGACGCTCCACATGGCTTCTCGAATTACAATGCGCTCGACGCCACTTATACGCGGCGCTTTCATAACGGGTTAAGCGTGCTGATCTCCTACACCTTTTCCAAATTTCTGGACAACACCGAGGGGACGCAGGGGTGGGCCTATGTGGGCAACAGCTCGCCAGCGAATAACTACGATCTGGCCGCCGAAAAGAGCGTCGATGGGGGCGATACTCCTCAGAGCTTGGTGACGAGCTATATCTACGATCTCCCGATCGGTAGGGGCAAACGTTTTGGATCGGGGTTCAATCGTACGACCGACGCCGTGCTTGGCGGTTGGGAGTGGTCCGGGATCCTCACGGACAAATCCGGGATTCCAGACTTCGTCAGCGGAAACAACTGGAACTCCTATGGCGGCGATCCACGTCCGGATGTTATTGGTAGTACGCATGTCACAAACCGCAGTATCCACGAATGGTTTAACACGGGAGCGTTTGCCTATGCGCCGTATGGAACCTTCGGTACTGCCCCTCGGTATTTTTCCAACATGCGGAGCCCGGATTATAACGACTTCGATACGGGAATCATGAAGAACTGGTTAATCCGAGCGCCGTGGAAGGGCGAGGGCATGCGGCTGCAATTCCGTGCGGAGATGTTCAACGCCTTCAATCACCCGAGTTTTTATTCACCCAACGGCTCGTATAGCGGATGCGACCCCAATACCAACAGTGCCTGCGTTTCGGGATTCGGTCAAATCACCGCAGCGTTTCCTAACCGGCAGGTACAGATGTCGGGTAAATTCTATTGGTAATTCGCTTGTGAAGGTTTGTTTCACACTTTTGCTGTTCATTCTGTTGGCCATACCCGAACCTGGATATGGCCAACAGGATCGCGCCTCAGAGTTTGCTTCGCTTCTGACCGCGGCGCGACAAGCGCAGGAGCGGAACGACTTTGCAGCGGCTAAGGATGCTTACGAAGAAGCCGTAAAGCTCCGCTCCGACATACCCGAGCTCTGGGCGAATCTGGGCCTGATGCAGGACGCTGTCGGCCGCTATCCTGACGCCATTCACAGTTTCCAAAAGGCGCTTGTGCTCAAGCCCGATTTGTATGTACCTAATTTATTTTTAGGAATTGACTATATCCACATCAATCGTGCGCGGGAGGCGGTCCCGTTTCTTGTTAATGCGGAGAGGATCAATCCGCGTGATCCGGAAGCGCCGCTTTCTCTGGGTCGGGCTTACCTATCGGTGAGTAACTACGCAGCCGCGAAGGGTGCTTTTTGGCGAGCCATCGCACTTGACAAAAAGAAGAGCTCAGCGTGGTTCGACTTTGGGATTGCCGTGCTGGACAAAGTTGAAGCGGATGGGTGGAGGCTTTCAAACGAAGGTGCGAATTCGGTCTGGGCGAATGCGCTCTTTGCCGAGTCGCTCCAGAAACAACTGAGGTTCAAAGAGGCGGTCTCAAAGGAACAGGCTGTAATCGCCCTCGATCCGTTTTTCCCCTGTGCTCACTCCCGGCTAGGATTTCTGTATATTGCGCAGGGGCAAAATGCCGCTGCTCTTCAGGAGTTTTCTGCCGAACCACAAGGCTGCGCCCTCGCCGCTCTCGGTCGCGTGCGGCTGCGTCTCAATGTGGGTGATGACGCAGAGGCGTTGGCGGTGCTCAGGACAGAGTGGAAAGATGATCCGGGCTTTGTTCGCTCCCAAGCCTCTCTAGTTACCGACGGCCTTGTCGCGGAGCGTTTGACGGCCTTCTTGGCGTTTCTCGACCAGGAGAATGGCGCGGGTACTGTTGACTCCGATCTGTACGCGTCGCTGTCAGCGGCGCTTCGGGGAGCGCCTCAGCCAGTCGACGGATTCACTTTTCCCAAGGATTTGAAGAGTTTTCAAATTCACGGGAATGCCCAAGCAGCAGAGTCGGATCATCGCGACGGGCGGTATGGCCGCTGCGCAGCTGATCTGGCCGGGGGCATCGCCGGGGAAAGTGATCGCGATCTTCTTCTGCTTGCTAATTGCGCCTTCATGACCGGAGACTACAGCCTTTCAGCGGCCGCAAGCGATCTGCTTTTGAGTAGATCGTCCCACAATATGGCGGCGCTTTACTGGTCCGTGAAGGCGAATGAACAGCTCGCTTTCGCGGCATTTAACCAGTTTGAGCAGTTGGAGCCGGATTCAGAACGAACGCACCTCCTTCTTGGCGATATGTACCGCCAGCGGCAACGCTATGCGCAGGCTGAGAGCGAGTACAAGACGGCAGCGGCGCTCGCCCCTCAGGATCCGGCCGCACTCTTCGGCTTGGCATCCGCTTACTTCCATGACTCGAATCCTGACAAGGCGATCAGCACCGCTAGGAGGGCTTTTGAAGTAAACCCGAATGACCCGGAGCTTAATCTGTTGGTTGGCGAAATTCTTGTGTCAGGCCGGGAATGGAGCCAGGCGGAGGAATATCTGAAGCGTAGCCTCGACGCGAAGCCCCAAATGCTGCCACACGTGCATGCTTTGCTCGGTCAAGTCTACGAGCATACTGGCCGGCCTCAGGATGCCATCCATGAACTTTTGATGGGGCTCGCGAGTGACGAGGACGGATCGTTGCACTATCAACTTGCGCGGATGTACAGCAGCCTAGGGAACAAGGCTGCGGCTCAGGATGCCCTCCAAGGCTCCAAAGCGCTAGAACAGAAGCGGCGCGAGCGCGCGGTTATCGCTGTGCAAGACTCAAGCGACGTCATCCAAAACGATATTCCCTAAGTGGTTATCCAGGAGGCTGCACTGCAAAAGTGGATTCACTCTCCGCATGTCTCTGCACAACTAGAAACTTTTCCGACTTCACGTTGAGAATCCAGGAGTCGTTCGGCGATGAGGGTGTGGTTTGCCCGACGTTTTGTGCCAGTGCGAGTGGGACCGAACAACGGTATGGTGATCCTGCGCACAGCAAGTGCTATGCGGTGGGGCGCATAGTAATTCGCCAGAAATGGTGACGCAATTCGTCGGCTCTTGCTGTCGCCGCTGACAAAATCTGTCTGTCTCACTCCAGGGGGAGGGGAACGACAATTGTCGGAGGTCGGCGAATGAATGATTTGCTTCGGGTCGTCCTTATCAGCTTTGTGCTGATGCGGCTGCCGCAGCCAACAGAAACACCATTCCGTAGAACTCGAAGATTGTCCAGTGGGGATGCCGGCCGACTCCCATTGCCGCCAGCGCGGCCGCGCCGAGCAGGACGATCATCGGCAGCGGCGGCAGGCGAAGGAAGCTGCCGGCGAGCACCAACGCCGCGGCTCATGCGGCAAAGACTGCAGCGTTCCTCTGTGGCGCAAAGACGGTCGTGTTGCGCTCCGCCGAGGAGCATGCAAAGACCGTGAAGACCGCCGCGTACCACGCCGCAGAGAGAATCAGGCAAGCCACGCCGAGAATCGTCGCGCCGTCCGGCTGACCAAAGTCCGCCAGGCTCACCGCGGCCAGCAGAAACGCGATGACCGCCTGAACAGTTTCGAAGGCCGTGATCGGCCGCGCGTGCAGCAACGTCTTAAAGCACACGCTTGCCGTGAAGAGGACGAAGACCGCGATGCCGGGCGCAAACAATGCGCCGCGGCTCAGGGTAGGGTAATCTGCGAGCGCGTTTTGCCCGGCGAAGTAGACGTAGATGAGTATCCAGATGGCCGCATCGGCGGCGAGCACGACCAGCGCCGCAACCTCCGGCGCGCGATCGCACTCCGGCACAAACTCGCAGACGGCCGCAAGGACGAGCGGCGCCACCACAAATGGAAGAAGCGCGTGCGAGACAACGGCAAGCGCCAGCACAAGCCCGGCTGCGGCGATGCAGGCGACGCGGAGCACCGGCTTCAAGTCGTGCTTCCACTGAAGTACAAAGGCAGCAAGCGCGTAGCCGCAAACCAGAACGGCGGCGACTGACGCCGGCAATACTTTGAAGCGCAGGGTCAGCTCCCAAAACATGGGGGTCAGGATGAGCACGGACGTGGCGGCGTAGATGGAGCTTGTGAATCGCGGACCGCCGCGCACACGCGCCGCCCACGTTAGCTACGGGAACGCATACACGATGCCGGCACCAGCCACGGCAATGCGCGGGAGCGGGCCCGTCTGCTCCAGGGCGCGCAACACATAGGCGCCCGCTATGCCCAGCAGCGCGATGCCCAGCACAGAAAGATGCTTTTCGCCGGTGCGGACGCCGTAGCTCCTGCCGTCTGCTGTGCAAAAGCCTTCTTTAGCTCTGTTGCCGGGCTCGGCAAGTGCGCCGCCAGCGGAGGTTCCAGCGAGGAGACGCGTCGCTCCAGCGCTTCCAGACTTCTCCAGCCGCTCGATCACGTCGGGAAGATCATTCATAGTTCCCACCCGCTCCCCCTCGGACGCTGCCGGTCTCAGTCGCCGGCTACGGCTTGGCGCACGTTGTTCTCAGGCCAAGCGGAGCAGCTTCACGAGCACCCAAAGATAGAGCAGTGGAAAGATGGTGAGGCCGATTGCGACAAGCTGAGCTTTCCGATTACTCTCCTGGGGTTACTTCTCTATCCTCCTGATGTACAACCAAAGTCCAGCTAGCACCATTCCGATCGCGATGAGAGATATGGCCAAGCCTGCACGGCGCCGGTTGCGTTCAACCATGGCTTGCTGACCCGCCTGCAAGTCATTGTTGGCAATCTTCAAGCCTGCCTGAACATCCTCGTCAACAAGCTCTGGTTTGAAGCTATGGATGACGACTCGAGCCTTGGTAAGCGAGTCCCGC
>JASHUH010000123.1 GCA_030040115.1 Acidobacteriaceae bacterium
TCCTCGATCTTCTCGATGGTTTCAAGAACGCCGTACTGTTCCTGGAAATCGCGTCTCCCCTGTCCTCCATAGGCGAAGCCGTGGCGCACCATCACCCTCGGCTCCATCCGAAAGAAGATGTTGAACAGGTCGTCGGCGTAACCGCCCATCAGAGTTCCGGTAAGGCCAATCAGTCTGCGCGCAGCCCGGCCCAAAACGCCAAGACCGTTCCCTTGCGCCGTGTCGCCAGCCAGTTGATGCAGTTCATCGGCAATGGCAAAGTCGAACCAGGCCTTCATATAGCGGCCTATATATTCGATTGGCGCCATGCGCTGGATGCGCGTGCGATCCGCCTGCCAAAGAGGCGAGAACCTCATCCTGCCACCACGGCTTCCGGGCAGAGTCTCCGCGACTTTTACCTTGTCCCTGAAATCGAGACTCGTGAGCTTCTCCATCTCGGAATCGTGGATTGCCAGGCCGGAATCAGGATTGACGATGCCGCCAAGGTTGGGGCCTGACTTCGCCTTGAGATAGACATGATCCCAGAAGTAGCTCAGCTTACCTTTGTCTTTGCCGGTGATGAAAAATGTCGGGCCTGGGAATCGTTTTTGCCATTCCGTTCGTCCCATCCTCTTCATATCCGCAAGACAGAGCCGCTTTCCCTCATAGACCGTCTTTCCTTTGTTGAGCTTGACTTCGCAGATGCCATGAGGCCGGCTCGGATCGCCTCCGTTACGCATGTCCTCAATCAGGAAGACGCGAGCCCGCGGAATCGTAAGGAGCACTTCGCGCGCCCACTTGTGGGTGATATGCGAGGGACACATCACCAACGTGGAACTTGGCCGCCCGCTACTGAGGAGATGAATGGTGCCCAGAGCCATAAAGGTTTTGCCGGCGCCACACTCGGCAACAATGCGCACTGCCCTGCCAGTACGCAGATACTTCGCAGTGCCCGTAATGACGAGTGCTTGGGCCGGGAGCGGCTTGCGCAGCAGTGAGTTGAGAGACGGTGCAACCGGATCTTTCGTGCTTTGGAGCGGCGGATAGGTGCCAAGAATACGCTCGGCCAGTGCCGGGCCGAACTGGCGTAAGTAGTCGAAGGTCGTTTCCACGGACACGCCTCCTGACGGCAGCAAAACTGCGATGGGGATGGATGAGGATGATCGGGGAGTACCGCGTTAGCGGCTTCGCCGTTTCACTGCCGGCGTTGGAGCAAGCACCTTGGCCTTCAGCTGGCTCTGTGGGAAATCTTTCGGATTCAGAGTGAAGATCATGTCTGCACGTCCTCGCTCTGAGCAGGCGCAAAAGGGATCATCCTTGGGATCGGGTAATATTTCGGCTTCTGAACGCACTTCGACGGCCTCTCCGCGTTCGCGGATCAGATTGACGAATGCGCCGATCATGGCGGGGCGGACGTGCAGTCGCCTGAGGACTTCCTTGTACTCTGCAAGGATGTTTTCGGTATAGAGCCAGATGAAGTGCTCTTCATCCGCCCAGTGGTACATCAAGTCTGCGCTCGGAACTCGGCCTGGAACGTATTGATTCCGGAAACCGGAGATGCCCGCCACGACAACATTTGTGTCGACCACAGCGCGCTGTTTGCGTTTCCTAGATTTCGGCTGCAACGGTGATCTCCGGAACTCGCCTTTCCTCGCGGTAGCTGCGAACCGTGCGCTGAATCTCCTCGTCCGAAAGTTCCCCTAGATCCTTCGCCGCTTCTGAAATCGTAGCGAGAAACTCCTTCTTCCATCCCGCGCGCTTGCGTCCACGCGGCATGTCTTTGTAGAGTCCGGCCCGGCTCAGGCCTTCGTCGATCTCCGCATCGAAGGATCGAAATGGAACCCCGAGTTTGATTGGCTCCTCCTCTCGAGAAGTCCGGCAGGTGAACACAATGTAGGCGGGATTCTTCCTCCGAAACCCCTTTTCTGAGGCGCGGAAGACGTCTATGAGCCGCATGAGAACGTTGGCGCGGGTCCCCAGGGACTCCTTCAGGCGAAACGCCACCTTTGCCGTCAGAAGTGTCTCCTTATCAAAGACATAGGTCCCTTCGACTCTCTTTGGCTTTACCACGCCAAATTGGACCAGGTTCTGAAGCTCCTTAGGGGGAACCTTCAGGACTGCGCTCGCCTGCTTCAGTTTCAGCACTCTTTGGGGCATGGCCCTGACCCTCCATTACCATCTAAAGTTTAGATGGTATTCGTGCGGCGGTCAACTATTATGCCTGATCATCAGGTTCCGCTTCTTGGCTCGTGTCGTTCAGGAACTGGACCTTTGGTGGAAGACCCTTCTCTGCACGCTCAGCCTCCTGCCGTTTCACCTCAAGATAGGCATCCTCTGGATCGCGGAGTTGCCGCTCTTCGCTTAACCGTAGCCGTTCAAAGAGCCATTCCTCGGTGAGTTCGACATCGTTCATGAATGAGACAATGTCCTGACTCGCGCCAGCGCGGACACACTGGATCAAGGATTGGTAATAAACCAGAGACTCGTGTTCCACCCCAAAGCGATTGCAGACTTCGTCGAGCAGGTCAACGAGTTTCTGCGAGTAGATGTTGATGAGATACAGGCACTCATAGACAGGAAACCGAAGAGGCGGAGTGCCCTCGCCGGTGTGCGCCATCGCGGTATGCCAGAGCCGTTCGCGTTCATCGGAATCCGAACGGTCGCGAAACAGCTCTAAAAAGAAGGGATCTGTTTCGCACCCGCTCGCGCGGGTGTGTTTGGAGACAGCCATATCGTCGCCTTTCGTGAGAACGTCGTGTGTGGTCAGAGAAGATCGGAGGCATCTCCATACGGGAAATGCTTCCGAAGAACAGAGATGTGGGGATGCGTAGCGGGGAAAGCGAGATGACAGCGAGTACGGATCTAGGCGAGGAGAGGGAGGATCGATCGCAATACATCGGGAACCGAGAAATCCGGCCAGCGGATGGCGCCGCTCGCCACAGGGAAATCCAACCCCTGCGAACGCAGGCCTTCACCGATCCACTCAAGCATCTCTTCGGTAGTAGCTGAGATTAGGACCGGTTGGCAGCCGATCCCATCGATCTCCTCGACCCGCTTCTTCTTTTCAACGCAGCCAAGGACATGGTCCGCCCAGGTGGGGCATGCAGGGAGACCGAGGAAGCTCACCAGCGTCGACCACGCCTCCTCGCGCTGGTGTCGCAGCAGAAACGTCTGACCCGTACTGCCGTTGGCATGGAGATGTTGTGAGACAGCGACCAGATGCCGGACGGGCTGCTTCCTCCCGGGCAGACTTACCGCGCCCTTGTAGCAAGAAGCATGTTCGCCAAACTCGATTTCCTTCTCCGTTCCGTTGGGGAACGTGATGGTGAATGTGGCTTTTTCATGGATCGCAGCCGTAATTGCGCCGACATCCGAATCGTTTCCGAAGACGCTCAGAAGATGCACCTGCCGGTCTTCCCCGATATAGCGATCGACCCGCAGTCGGATGCGGGTCGAGGCCTTCTCCGTAAAGCGAACATACTCAAGCAGCCCGAGCCGCAGATGCGCATTCTCCATCGGCTTCGTCCTCCTTCTTCACTGGAGTCTCAGTCAGCTTGAGCGTTCTTCCGTCCGCATAGACCAACCGCAATTCGTTGGTCCATCGTTCGCGATGATGGATCACTTCGGCGTCGCCTTCCTGTTCAACGAAGGTCGTGACGTGTTTGACCGATCGCCAGCGGGCGATATGCCGGTCCTGTCCCTCGCCGAAGACGCCATTGAGCAGACCGGCAGTACAGAGCAATCCCACGTGACCACCGTGCAGTGGCGTGACCGGCCGCCCCGTCGCCACATCATCGCTCGGAAAGAGCAGTGGTGCCACTTGCTTCCAGGCGGGTGAATAGGGCAATGGTTCTTCGAGGAGGTCGTACGGAAGGCCCCGGTAGGTGAGCGTGGTTTCGTCAGATTGAGGCACTGAATAGGGTTCGCAGATGCCCGGCTGCAACTCCGGCACCTGCTGGAAGCTTCCATAAACACCAATGTTCTGAAGCTGTCGTTTGTTTCTTTCGAGCGCCGAGCCCCGAACGTCGTGACGGACGCCCAGAATAGCAATCTGCCGGTATTGGACCGATTCGGGATCGGTCATGCGAAACACGTTTAGCGCTGTGAAGTGTGAACTGAGAATCCCGGTGCAATCGTGTAACCGCTCGTATGGGATCACAAGGACCAGGACACCGTCTATCACCAGCCAGCGGTAGGTGTGCTCTAGAAAGACGGCTTCCATACGCCGATTCGCAATCGAGCCGATCTCCGAGTCATAAGGCGGGTTCAGATAGAGGAGCGAGAAGGATTCTGGCTTCGCGATCGCATCGAATGTATTGCCTTGAATCGTGTTGATCCCACTCGCGGCGGCGATGCGGGCACGTTCAGTATCGAGTTCAATTCCATAGCGCCGAACGGGCGCGTTACTGGTGACTAGTTGGAGTGCAGCGCCTTGGCCGACGGAGGGATCTATGACCGAGGCAGGTTTGGTGTAGGTCAATAGCGAGCGGAGTTTGATTCCTTCGCGGTCGGGCAATGGGTAATAGCCCATTTTG
>JASHUH010000124.1 GCA_030040115.1 Acidobacteriaceae bacterium
ATTGAGGCCATGGTTAACCACCAGAATGCCAGTGAGCTGTAACCTGGCGCCACGCTGCAGTGTTTTTGTGGGCAGTTCTCCGCCCAGGCTTTCATTGGTCAGTACCGCCGCAAAATTCTGATGCTCACCGCGAAGATTCAGCCGCACGCCGGTCAGGCCGGCGGGACCAAAATCCACCAGCTCAGCCATAGTCTGCACCAGCGAAAGCTCGTTCTCGCCGCCTGCGGCCTGATCCGGCGTAATCGAAAGCGGCGGCGGCATCGACCCGCCCCACAACCTGCGGATCTGCCCGTATAACACCTTGGGCTCCGGGGCGAGCGTTATTGCGCCCACTACCTCCACCTCGTCTCCAAGAGCAAGCGGCACCGTGTTCTGCGGCGCCACTTCCGTTGCCCCTGTCTGGTCCTCGATGATGATCTGACGATGGTTGAAGATGACAACGCCCCGAATCACCACAGGCGCAGGATGCGGGGAAAAGGCGGCAGACTGAATTGCCGACGCAATGGACTCGAGTGGCAGCGCGCCTTCTTGCCCACAGGCGCTGGCGCCGCAGAGCACCGTCATGACAACGCAAATCGGAAGCAGCGCTGAGGCCAGCAAGCCCAAGAAACCTGGGCTTCCCGTTCCGCGATTGGATTTTCGACGCGGCAAAACAGATTTACTATACTAAACGAGTCATTCATGCGGAACCCATCGAGGCTGGTGCGAACAACCATTGTCGCTGCCTTTCTTGCGATAGCGCTTGCGGCAGCATCCTTCTATATGGAGCGGCGCGTCTTTGACCGGAAGGGCGGCGATCACTACGCCAGAATGCATGGCTGGCAGCCCATCAGCGGAAAATGGAGCGAGGACTCGGGCGCCATTTTCAACAGGAATTATGGTCGCGGCGATATGTTGATCGCCCAGCACTCCAAGGGCGCAGACTATCGCATTGCCGCGGATGTGCGTTTCGATCTGCTGTTTCCGGAGACCGAGTATGGAGATGCCGGTCTGGTCATCCGCACCACCGACCCCGAGCAAGGCGTCGATTCATATGAGGGTTATTACGCCGGAATACGGCCCAATGAGCAGACCATCGTCCTCGGGCGAGCGTCCTACGATTGGCACGAACTGCACACGGCAACTCTGGCTACGCCGATTACAGTTGGAGATTGGTATCACCTGGAACTTGCGGTGAAAGGGTGCAAATTCACGGTCACTGCAACTCCCGAAGGAAATCGTCCTTCAACACGTATGGAGTACACCGACGGTCATTGCCTGACGGAAGGGGTGGCCGGTCTGCGATCGTTTTATGCCCAGGCCTCGTGGCGCAACGTGCGGATCGCCCGCGATTAGCGCGGACAAGCCGCTTTTTGTTCCTAACCGGGCCGGGGGTGCGACGACTCGCCGGCAGCGTTGCCTGCGGAGCTGCAATGCGCCTGTGGTGCGCGCTGAGCCTCGCCTTACTGCGCCTCTTTCAACAAGGCCGACACGATCGGATTGTCAGGCATGGTACGTTTGGCGACGAGGTAAATCGGCATCTGGGAGGAATAAGCGCTGGCGTTGCCGCCCTCGAGCGCCACCTGCATCGCCTGCATGGCGCGCGTGCCAAGTTCCATAGGATTGCTGATCACCAGGGCATCGAGATATCCGGCGTTCAGCCGCGTCAGCTCATTCAGTTCCTCGGATACCCCAATCAGAACCGGGCGTTTGCGCGTTCCACGATCGAAAGCATAAGCCGCCGCGTGTGTAGAAAACTCATCGGTGGTGAAGATCCCCTTGATGTCCGGGTATTCTGCAATTAGATCCAGCGCGGCTTGCCGTCCTCTTGCCCAGTCCGAAAGCCCATACTTGACGCTGACGAGCTTCACGTCCGGCGTCCGCGCAATTTCGTCAGCGAAGGCCTTCTCGATCAATGAACTCCTCTCCATCGTTGGGCTCACGCCAATCATGCCCACTTCGCCTTTGCCGCCCAGCAACGCGACCATGCGTCGAGCCGCCAATCTGCCCGCCTCCGTTTCGTCCCAGTCCACGAATGCGGCAAAGTCTTTGGTCGACAGCACAACAGGAGGTCCAACCACGACTACCGGAATATGCGCCCGCTCCGCCTGTTCGAGCGACGAGGCCAGCACGAGTTGATGCGCCGGCGACACGATGATGCCCTGCACATGTTTTGAGATGGCGTCTTCCACCATTTGCGCCTGCTCGGTGTAGTCCGTTTCAGACTGTGGCGCCGCGAACTCTACAAGAATGCCAGCAGCCTCGGCCGCAGCTTTCACAGCATGATCAAAATTCTCCCAATACTCCAGACCTCCAGTCGGGGTAATGACGATGACGGTTAACGGTCGCTTGTGACCACAACCGCAAGCCGACCCGACGAGAATTGCTAGAAAAGCACAGCGGCAAGCCGTCTTTCCCAATTTACCTTTGGCCCGGTTTTTCATTTGCCCCTTCGTTTCTTGAAGGCCTATTTGTTCGCCTATGTGCTGAACCAGTTCATGCGGTGGTAGAATTCCCGCTCAGCCTACTGGACGTGTAGCTCAATTCGGATTGAACTGCGAAGGAAAATTGCCCTTATTATAGATCGCATAGGATCCTGGAGTCAAATCCGGCTCTGGCTCAAAGTCAGTTTGCGATCCCAGCCAAAACGGTTCAGTGATCTCTGCCGTGCCAAGTTCTAGACGCGAGCCTTCGTTACCTCAGCGGCCCGGAGAGCAGTGAAGAGCGAAGCCGCATGACATCCTCCCTTGTCCCGAACGGAAACCTCCATTTTGGACTCGTAAGCAACCTCACGGGATACCATTGCCATTTGCGAAAACGTGGGTACTCGACAAAATTACTTTGGCGCCGAATTCCGGGCCAGTGGGAGATTGGGCCTATTGCCCTCTATTCCCGGTCATTTGGACCCGACCCTCGATCATTGTTGCCGTAATATTGGTTCGGCGCGCCGGGCGTTGGGATGTTGTTGGAGACCTGCGCCCCACTGGCGTGTGCACGGGTCAATGGAGTGGTGAGGTTGATGCCAGAGCCGGAGATCAGCACGCCGGCTGCGTGCGCGCGCGTGAGCGGCGTGGCGACCGTGAGCGTGGCGGCGCCGGAGTTCCTGATCGAGGACACAACGGCCGTCTCGGCGTTCTCCCCATGATCAATGGCGATGGTTTGGCCCCTGCTAAAGCCAGTCAGGTTGTCTACGGGAAGAACGGTTGCTTCCACGCCGGTGGCAATGTGCAGCGTGGTGGCGCCCGCCCCACCAACTGTAGCAATGACCCCAGTCTCGTGATTCGCGCCCAAATCAATCAGGATCGTCTGGCCGGCACTGAAGCCTTCCACGCTGGTGACCTTAATGTTGGTGGCGCCTACCGGTGAAGCAGCCGCCAGATTGGCCGCGGCCTGCGTCAAAAAATCGGTGCAGTTGCTGTCTGTATCGGCGCCATCGGGGAATCGTCCTGTGCTCGTATTCGCCGCAGTTGGGGCCACGACAATCGACCATAGCTCGAAACCGGAGCCGGGTGCGGGCGCGTAGCATCCGCTCAGGCGTGCTCCTGAGGTGGCTTGATCGCCTTCGGCCGCCCATGGGTCCACAAGCCCGCCGTAGTTGAGGCTGTCGGCCACCACTCCCGAGGCGTCCCGTAGCACCATGCTGCCCTCTTCGATGGTGATGGTCTGAGCGAAGATCGGGGAGGTGGTGGTCAACTCGGGTCCTCCGAACCACTCATTGGGCACAGGAGTCCCCTGGTAACCGGCGGTCTTCACAGCGGGGTCGCGCACCACTGCTTCGATCGCGTGGTCATTGGCCAGTGGTCGGTCGAGCGCAATTCCGGAGCCAAGCGCCTGGACTGGCTCGTTGCTTGAATGGTCAAAGGCCGTCGCCGGTCGGAAGCTGATTCCCGTTCCGCGATCACTGAAGGGGAGGTTGGCAGCGTGGCTGAACTCGAGGGGGGCGGTCAGCTCGAGGCCCGTGCCTGGAGATACTACCCACTCATGGGTCACATGAGGCTTGGCAAGGGCTGGCGTGAAGTCGATGGAGGCGCCGTCCGGCGCCTCGCTACCCACAGCGGTGACGGTGACAGCTTCCCGGCTGGCGGGCGTGCCGATCATGATCGTATCGCCCACGCCGAAACCGGTTGCCCCGCGGACTTTGATCCGGGTCGCGCCGGCGCTCGCAGGAGCACTGAGATTGGTCTGACTCGCCGCTGTTCCTACATGCGCCACAGTGACGGTCTCGATTCCGTGCCCGAAACTGTCGATATCCAGCCTGATCTTGTCACCGGCGGAGATATCGGAGACCGCAGTCACCTTAATGTTCATCGCTCCGGCATGCGCATCCGTCGCCAAATAGGCCTGTGTGCCTGGCTTGCCAACCGCGGTCACCGTGGCGATCTCGTACTTCTCCACCGTATTTGCGACGGCGGGGTAAGTGGCGCCATAACCCAGCGCGATCTTCTGGCCAACCACGAAGCCGGACACGCTTTCCACAGGAACATTGGTCGAGCCGGCAGGAATTGTCAGCACCGGCCCGTCCGGCAAAGGTTGCCACAGCGTCGTATGGTTGCTGGCTGCCGTTCCGAGCCGTGCGATTTTGCGCGTTTCCGCACTGGAGCCCGTATCGATGCTGATGGTGTCGCCCGCTGACATTCCATCCGCACTCCTGGCATAGAGGATGCGATCGCCAGCATGTGCGGGGATCGCCAGTCCGGAGTTGGAGAGGCCGAGAAGATAGAAGCCGCCGGCCGCGAGGTTTGTCCCCGCCGGAATTTTCACCGTCGAGAAGATGGCTTGCTGGGCGGGGTGCACGGTCAGCGTCCAGTTGGAAACATCGACGCTGCGAGAGCCCGCGTTGTAGAGCTCGATGAACGAGTTTGTCAGGTTATCGGGAGCCGCCGAGTGAACGCGAAATTCATTGATCTTGATCGGGCTGGCGTTCCGCACCTTTTCGACCCCTGTGTCGATCTGCTCTCCACCGCTGGCCGGATTTGTCCACGAAGCGCTGGCAACGAGATCGCCATTGAAGGACGCCGGCCCCGCGGTGACCGTGAACGTGGCGCTCACACTGCCACCCGGCGCCACTGCTTCGTCAAAAGTCTTCGATGTTTCGGCGCCGCCTTTGACGACAGACCTCCACTGCTTGCTGGGTACGGCAAGGCTTAGCTTAACGCCCGCCACAGGCGCCCTTGTCGTGTTCGTAAACTTCACCGTCGTATCACGGGAAGATCCCGCCGTGAACGTCTGCATGGCCGGCACAGCCAAAGCCGCCGAGGCAGGCGTCACGCTGAGCGGAGCCACGTCATACCCAGCAGCCACGATGTTGGCCTGCACAAGCTGGTCGGTGGCGTTCGAGGGGAACGTGCCTGCGGCGGTGATGGCCCCTTCATAGAACGTTCCCTGCGAACCGTCGCTGTTGTCGCCGCCTGTGCCGAGAAGGATAGCTCCCTGCTTGCGCATCGGGTCGTAGGTGGGATTTATGCGCGCTCCATCGAACATGACCGCCAGCGCGCCTTTTTGCGCGTCGCCACCTAGCGCTGTCCAGCGGTGCGGCTCTCCCTTGGCCACCGCGGTTACGAATCGCCACGGCATGCTCGGTAGATCGGCGCAGCCTTTGGATCCATCGGGGTTGACGCAACCGACCAGATTATTCTCCTGATCGGTCATGATCCACGGACCGTCGCCACTCCCGCTATACCAGGGACGCGCATTTCCGAAGTACGCGGTCTCCATGGTTCCGTTGTCATCGTCGCGGCTGTCAATTTCGGCGTTGCCATAGTCAAAGCAGCATCCTGCGTTGAAGTGCTTGCCGCTGACCACCCAGTATTCTCCTTCCGCTTGGTCGTCCACTGCCGTGCCTCGCGGATCGTCCTGGCGCAGGCCCATCCCCGGCTCAATGAAGACGCCGTAAACTTTGTGCCCCATGATCGTGACCGGCGCCATGTCGGCGATCGGAACGTTGTCGAACCCGCCAATGGCTGGACCCCCAAATCCTCCGCGCGGCGCCTGCGTCAGATCGTTGTGCTTCGGCGATTCGTCGTAGACTTTGGTGATCCAGCAGTAGGTGTTGGCGCAGAACCTATCCTGCGCGGCTGCGTCCGCGTAACCGCCCGGATCCGGCGCCGGCGACGCGACCGGTTGAACAACTCCAATGTCGAGGGTCTTGCCGTCCGACTGGCGCAAAACCTGGTAAAGCGGACCGTTATAGGAGGCGTATAACGCGCGTGTCGTGCTGTGGGCGGCTACGCACGGGTCGCCGGCAGCCAAATAGATGTCGCAGGGGCCTTGCGATCTGGGTGGAGGAACGCCGGGTCCCGGCCCGGCCTGTTGCGCCATCGCTAAGGTGACGCCAGTCACAATGAGGCCCAATGCGAGCATACGTCCGCCATCGAATTTTGCTTTCATGCTTGTCCTGCTTTCGCTGCCGAGTGAGCTTCGGCTTTCCCAAGTGACAGAATTTACCCCTGACTCTTCACCCTCCGAATTTTAAACATCGGTGGCGCTTCCTGAGCGGATATTGACCATATCTCATAATCCCGTCGGCTCCTGCACCAGGTCGGATGGTCCCCGCAAGCGGAGATTACGTCGAGATCACGCGAGGGTTGGGGCAACAAGGGTCAGGGTTCCGCTACACGTCCTGTAAGCAAGTAGGTAGCTATTAAGTGCGATCTTGCTGAAATGGTCATCTTACCATTGCCGGAACAAACCGCCCGGCATTCCGGACAAGCCTCCGGTTTTTTCCGGAACCCGTGGATGGAAATGCAGTTCTTTCCCGAGTCGCCTTAGCGGCAATTTCCTGTCACCCAGGCGTCAGGGCGGAATGAGTAACTGCGAAGTGATATTCAGCGCGGCCGACAGGAGTTAGCCTCCGCATTGCGTACGCAGGCCCGGTCCGGCTAGCGCAATCCGGGGTGAGGCGCAACCGGCGGGCCAGTGGCTCAGGGTCATGCGCTCGAAGCGGCCGGCGAGGCTTGCACGCGAGCCAGTAGCCACGCGCAATGCGGACGATCCCGTAGCCACCACATGGATCGGAATGCGACGGCGGCGCGCACGGTCCCATTGGCCTTTGAGCCGTGCCGCCCAGTCCGACAGTTGATGGACCTCGTCGAGCAGCACCACTGCAGGGTCGTGTCTAGCGCGCTCCTCTGCCTGCGCCCTGAATCTTCGAGACAATGCCGGTCAATACAGTAGCCTTTAACCAATCGATGGGGATGTTGCCGACGACGGGCAAGATATCGCGTTCCAATCGCGTAGTCACCGTCCCTACGTATCTGGCGCTTTTCTTTTAGCTCCAGGTGCTGAGCCATTCATCGGTGAGAACTGCAAAGGTTGGCATCAAAGATGTCCGCTCGGTTTCCTCTTGCGCGTGTTTCCGCGCTTGCTTGTCGGCGGCGGGGTCGACTCCTTGCCGCTTGAGCGCTTGGGCTTTTTCGTGCAGTTCCCGGGCCTGAGAAATTGAGACCGCCGGATACGGTCCGTATGACAGCAGCTTTTCTTTGCCATTGAACTCGTATGACCAGCGCCAAAGCTTTCCACCGCTCGTTGTCACAACCAGGTAGAGCCCCGCGCCATCGTTCAGCCGATAATCTTTCTCCCTCGGAGTGGCATTTTTTACTTCACGATCAGTGAGTCTGCGGATCTCCATTCTTGCAATCCAGAGAAATACCCCCGCTCCTTTTGGATGATGGAATTCAGAACACCCCCGATCATACCCCCGGTCAATTCCGGCTGTGCGTGGAGAGACATGGATGATAGGCGTGGATAAACTGTCCAATCTTTACAATAAGTTGCAATTTTCAGCGGAGGGGAACGGACGGATATGGACGGCTATCGAGTAGGAATGGCGGAGAGGGAGGGATTCGAACCCCCGATAGCCTTACGACTATGCCTGATTTCGAGTCAGGTGCATTCAACCGGGCTCTGCCACCTCTCCGCAAACTAACTAATTTAATTTCAATGAGTTAATGTTTGGGTATGTTTAGGCGTTTTCGCTCCAACTTTGCCAGTCGCCGATTTAGTCACCACTCGGCCTCCGGCGGGAACCAGACGATCGACTGCCGATGCCTGGTGTTCCGGAGCGAGATGTGCGTAGCGCATAACCATCTGAAGCGTCCTATGCCCGAGTAATTCTGCAACCGTTCGCAGATCCACTCCGGCCATAACAAGTCTACTGGCAAATGTATGGCGGTTGCAATGCCAGGTATATTCATGAATCTTCGCTTCTTCGAGCGCTGTTGAGAACCAACCGCGCGATCCCTGTAAGGCCTCGCCGGTCCGAACCGAAGGAAAGACTGGCTCTGTACCGGGCTGGCCCTTGTCGCCTTGCAACTCTTTGAGCGCAGCTATAGCAATTGCGTTTAGGGGAATGGTACGCGGATCCTCGTTCTTGGTTCGGAGCAGATGTAGCTGTCGGCGCTCAAAGTCTACCTGGCTCCAGCGCAGGCCATACTGCTCACTCATGCGCATCCCGGTGTGGATTGAGAGCAGAAAATGGGGCAAGAACTCTTTGAAGCGGCGCTCGATGGCAGCTCGCAAATGCTTCTCCTCAAGGTCGGACAAGAAGCGAACCCGCCCGCCTCCCTCCGCTTTCTTGCGGATGCGGGCCGCCGGGTTCCGTTCGATCTTTTCATTGTCCACGCCCACGCGAAAGATCAAGGAGAATGTTGCCTGCCAGCGGTTCCGAGTTGTGGCCGCCCATCCGCGCTCCTTCGCCTGAGCTACTAGCCATTCCACGACTTCGTTCTTGCGGATGGAATCGGCGGGACGGGAACCGAACTCGGGACGAAGCTGCTCGATGCGCAATCGAAGTTCGTAGGTCTGCTTCTCGCTGTTCTCGGCTGCGCTGTGCTTGAGCGCGTCGTCGCAGAGGTCGTTGAAGGTTAGGGTCCGGCTGCGAAGCAGTTCTGGCTGCTTTTTACGAAGGATTGTATCCTGGCGCCGCTTGGTAAGTAGTGTTTTGGCCGCGCTGTGTGTGCCAGCCTTTTCAAAGTGCCGCTTACCGTCGGCGCTGGCCCATCGAATCCACCAGATGCCGCTGCC
>JASHUH010000125.1 GCA_030040115.1 Acidobacteriaceae bacterium
GATCTGGATAAGGGCCAACTGGATGGCGGAGCGATCTTCGAGGAGGGGCAGTTTGAAGGGCAGTTTTTGGGGCCTGGCCGCCGGTTTGGCGAGCTCGTGCGCGCAGGTGTGGAAGTAGCAATAGGACGAATTACGAAGCGCAGCGGATTTGCATTTGTATCCGTTGGCCATGATGTGACGACATTCCGGATGCATACGACTCTTCCCCTACCCCCCCTTATTTTTTGGCGAGCGAGCAACTGCTGCATTTTCAGTTGTTTACGGAGCATGGTGCGCCGTAAATGCCTTGAAATCAGAGGCTTACCCGCAAAAATCAGAGAACAAAGGGGTTACGGTTTTTGATTTCGGCTTTTTGCCGTGTTTTGCCGGTTTTCTTCGGTCGCAATCTTCTACGGATTGGCTATGGATTGCCCCTGATTCTGACTCAGGGGTCAGGTTTCGGGGTTCAGGGGTCAGAAAACGACTCCTGATTTCCGGTGCATTGCGATCCGTTTTTCCGGTGTGGTTAGTTCCTAATTATGACGAAAGGCGCGAAATTACCGGCAAGTTTGGGGAGAAATTTTTTAAACGTTCCTCTCGGAATCTGGAAGCCGGAATCTCCGCTCCACGGACAAAGACCTTTCTTCCGGAGAAACAACGGCTGCTGCAAGCGGCTCCGGGCCGGGGCATCCGCTCAACCTCTGCTTTTGTAGTCTCCCAAGTTCCAAAAGCGGGATCTCCAGCCCAGCGCGCCACCCGCAGGCGGGTCCCAGCCGCTCGCCAGGGGCCCCGGATCCGGGTGACCCATCATCTTGGTGAATTTGCATCCCGGGACGCGGGCCACGCTCAAACGACCCGCGTGATGCGCATCACGGACCCTGCAGCAGCGTTGAGGTCAAACTGAATGGAGCGGCGGAGTGAGCCTTGGAGCGCGCCGCCCAGCTCAACCCGCCGAAGCTCGCCGAGGTGGCGTAGGATGAGCAAGAGGCCGCCAGCGAAATCCCCCAAGGGAGTCCTATCCAAGGGAGTTCGCGTCAAGGTCCATCCGGCCAAGCCGACGCTTGCCGCGCCCACAGCAGATACCGACAAGCTGAAGTGGCTGCAGCAGACGGCAGAACCGGCCGAAGAAAGCGAATCCATTGCCCAAGCGCTTTTGGAGAACGTCGCGCAAGCCATTCTGGCTTGCAACAAAGAAGGCCGGATTGTGATGGCAAACGCCAGCGCCGAGAAGATGTTCGGCTACCCGCGTGAGGCCCTCATCGGGCAGAATCTGGAATCCCTGATTCCGGAGCGCCTGCGGGCGGCTCATCTGCAACTTCGCGCGACCTGGTTTGCGCAGTCACAGGACCGCCCGGTGAAGATCGATCTGGATCTGGTCGGTCTCCGCAAGGACGGCTCTGAGTTCCCGATCGAGGTCGAGCTGAGTTTTGTCCATGCCGGCAAAGAGACGCTTGCCGTTTCTTTCATCTCGGACATCACGGAACGGAAAACGAGTCAAGCCCAGCTCAAAAGGTTGACGCATGCTCTGTTGTTGTCGCAGGAAGAGGACAATCGAGAGATTGCGCGTGAGCTGCATGACGTCTTTAGCCAGGAAGTGTTGGCGATAGGAATGCAGATCTTGTCCTTGAAAAGGGACGGCCAATCTGAGGCCGATCGGGAGGCGCGCCTTGCAGAGCTTGCTCAGAAAGCCGTGGACCTCTCGAAGCAGCTTCATGAAGCATCGCGAAACCTCCACCCCGCGATCCTGGAAGATCTGGGTCTGGAGCCGGCTTTGCGGCAGGAATGCAAGTCCTTCCAGAGCGCCTATGGGATCCCGGCGCATTTCACCGCGAAGAACGTTCCTGCCGGAATCGCCCTTAACCAGGCGTTATGCCTGTATCGTGTTGCGCAGGAGTGCCTCCGGAACATCCACAAGCACGCCCCGGAAACAGACAAGGTCTGGGTTTCCCTGACCGGCAGCCCGGGCGGCGTCACCCTGGTCGTGAAGGATCGTGGGAACGGGTTCGAACTTGACAAAGCCCTCAGAAAAGGCGGCCTGGGGTTGATCAGCATGGAAGAGCGCGTGCACGCGGAAAACGGCAGACTTATGATCGAATCCAAGCCGAGCAAGGGAACAGTGGTGACCGCCTTCATTCCATTGGAGAATAGCGGGCTGGAGAGCTCGCCACAGGCTGAAGGTTGAACATGAGGAGCGCGCGAGTTTTACTTTGCGACGACCACTCAGTAGTCCTGCACGGTCTGCAGCGGATTCTGGACCGGCCGGAGTTTGAGGTTGTCGGCGCAGTGCGGGACGGTCGGGCTTTGGTGATGGCCGCAACCCGCTTGAAGCCCGACCTTATCGTCACCGATATCGTCATGCCCTTGCTCAACGGCGTCGAAGCATTGCGGCAAATCCGCAAGCAGATTCCGAGAGCCAGGGTCATCTTTCTGACCATGCATCCTGAGGCCATTTATGCCGTAGAGGCGATCAAGGCAGGAGCGAAGGGTTACCTGGTAAAGTCAGCCGATGACGAAGAATTGATCAGAGCGATTAAGAAAGTACGGGCCGGAGAAGTTTACGTGACGCCTTCCCTGGAGGAACCGGTGCTGAATCGCCTGCGGGCGCCGCGCGCCAGCGCTCGTGAACCGGCTGAGGCGCTGACATTGCGCCAACGCGAGGTGCTGCAACTGCTCGCCGAAGGAAAACAGGCGAAAGAGATCGCCACCTTGCTCAATGTGTCCACCCGGACAGTTGAATTTCACAAGTACCGCATCATGGAGACGCTGGGGATCCGAACCGTCGCCGGGCTGGCCGCCTATTCAGCAAGACATGGGATCGTTGCATAGCTCATAAGGCGGCTCTCCGGCGGTCATAAGTTACTATAGTTACTATCGGAACCTAGTAATTTCCCTAGTCCTACGCAGGATGGGAGCGGATTATCGTCTTTTCGTAACAATCAATCGGACACGTGCTTCGCTTGGCTGCGTTGTGAGGGGCTGCGTCGACGGCGGATTTCACCATACGCTGATTTGGCGCCGACGCGGACGTGGCGAGTTCGGGAGCCGTGACTCCATGCACGGCCGACTGAAGGTGGTGGGGCTGAGAAGGGTCAGCCCCGCCATGAGTTCCACTTGATTTTTTCCCCAACTACCGTCGGCGCTACGCGACCGCACAGCCCGGCCGGACCTGGCGAAGCGGAGGATTCGACAGAGAAGCGAGTGGAATAAACGCAGAGACGCAGACTGTGTTTGAGGTGTACAGCCACACGTCAGGGTGGCTGCGGAGGCCGATTCTACAAACGGGGGCAGCCATGCTGGTCAAAGCCGTCGGGAATGGAAGCGATCTCACCGGACTTCGCGTGGGCGCACGCGACGTCCGGCGCTATTTTCCCGAGCGCACACCTGTTGTTGAGTTGCAACTGGGTCATTTGCGGATTGAGTGCGCGTTGACACCGGATTTCTGGCGTGGCCAGCCTGAGATTCGGGATTCGCGCTTGGGCCTCTGGCTAAGGTTCAAGAATCCCGGAGCAAGCTCGTGCCGAACGCCCATTAGGCTGGAGATGATTCCGATAGGGGAGAACTCTTTTCGGGTGGAACCTGCCCACAGAATGAAGGTTGTAGGGGCCGGGCGAGCCGCTGCGCCCGTTGCAGGTCTTGGATTAGAGGCAGTTCGAACCGGTCTTATTAGCGAACCGGAGCCGCGATCCTTTCGCGCAGACCGTGTGACGAACCTGGTTGCGTGTCACACTGGTCCCCGTCAATGAGCACGCGGAAGTTAAATGGCTGGTGGGCAAACGGCGAAGTTGAGAAATCAAGGGAGCCTGCAGCGGCAATGACCAACTTGAGCAGATCGTTAAGAATGTGTGCTGTCGAAGCGCTCACAGCTCTCCTAAAGCAAGTGTCTACCATCAAGCTTAACGACGTGAATGCCGAATCGACCGACTCCGGCCAAGAGATCGATATTCTGGCCCACATCGAC
>JASHUH010000126.1 GCA_030040115.1 Acidobacteriaceae bacterium
ACTCTGGACTTAGGTTTTGGATTCGTCTTGGCTGCACGGTATAGCTTTCGCTGGAGTACTCGCACCTCGTATTTAGGGTCTGTTAACACTATTGGGGTGGCGGCGACGGAGCCGATTTTTCCGAGTTCTAGGAGCGAGGAGGGACGCATACCGGGCGTCTGCTAGCGACGAGCGACAACGAAATCGGGAAAATCGGCCCCGTCCCTTCGACTTCCACCCCATCCCGCAAACGCACGGGATGGGGATCCCGGGGTTGCGGCCCAAATCGGGCCATACTTCGTTATCGCCCTCGACCTTGCAGCCACCAAAGCCTTCGAGCTCGGCCTCGTCTCCACCCCTCGGACCAAGACCCGTCCGAGGGGACCCCGGTTCTGGCCCGATTTTGGCTCGCTGGGGTCCCCGGTGCGCGGTCTTTGCACACTGGGGCTGAACGCCATCCACCCCAAGAGTGTTAACAGGCCCTAGACCCCTCACTTCGCCCCGCGATAAATCTCCGACCCCGCTAGCAGATACGCACCCACCCCGTACACGTAGCTGGTCGTCTCAGTAAATACGCCCGGAGCGGCACCGACCGGCTGGATCGAGCCCAGACGGCCATCAACATAGATATGCTTCAGGATGCCGGTCCAGGCTCTTTCCACCGCCGGCCAATATGGGCCGCGGTCCAAGATGCCTTCGTTCACCCCGTACGCCATTGCGTAGGTGATAAAGGCGCTGCCGGAAATCTCGGGCAGCGGATAGGCGCCGGGGTCGAGCAGGCCGGGACGCCAAAGTCCGTCCTCGCCCTGAATCGAGAGCATCTCGGCCGACATCTCCTTCAGCTGCTCCACAAACTTCGGCCGCAGCGGCGAGTCCGCCGGCAATTCCTTGAGCACGCGCACGATCCCGCCCATCACCCATCCATTGCCGCGCGACCAGAAAATCTTTTCGCCGTTCCTTTCGTGTTTGTCCAGGTAGGTGGCGTCGCGCGAGTAGAGATGCTTCGTCCGGTCGTAGAGCAGGTTGGTGGTGATGGTCCACTGCCGGTCCATGAAGTCGAGGTATTTCGAATCGCCGGTGGCCGCGGACATGTCGGCGAAGACCGGCGGAGCCATGAAGAACGCATCGCACCACCACCAGAGCGGCTGTTTTGGGTAATCGGACGCGGGTGTCGCGATCTCCACGTCGAGGCGCGCGCGCATGGGCTCCATCATCTTGGGTTCTTTGTGCAGAAAGTACTGCTCCATGTACATCTGGCCCACAGCCTGATCGTCGGCCACCATGACGCGCGGTCCCGGCTGCCAATGGAGCTCTTCGCCAATGCGCAACATCGCCTGCCGGTAGCGGTCCCCGGCCACCTGGGGCGGAACCGCCATGAAGCCGTCGTAAAGCGCGGCCCACGTCCAGTCGACTTGCGGCTCGGCGGGCAGCCGGCCGAGTTGCCAATCGGCCACCAACTTCATCGCCTTGGCCAGGTCGCGCCGCGTCAGCTTCGCCACAAGATGCGCCGTTGGACCGGCTGTGGCCGGCGAATCTCCGGGTGGCGCTACCGGAGCCGGCTGTTCCGAGACCGGTTGCGCAGCGGCGACCGCCGCAGACAGGAACATTCCGGCAACAACGAGAGCACCAACGCGTCCCACGCGTCCCATGGGGCGCAACAGTGAACCGTTTTTCATGCTTCAATCCCCGATAAGCTCGAAAGTCCAGCCTCTTGGAGTCCGCGGCTCCAAGCGCAGGCGGCATCCGGCTCGCCGTTTGGCTGGTCCGCACCAGCTTACCGCACTTGCACAGCCGTCGCCCGGGGAAGCGTTGACGGAAAACAGAACGCAGGCAACTGCTTAGGTAAAACCAGAAAAAATTGATCTTGGAGCCGCACTCGTAAGTCCGCGCGGAGTCAGAATCCCGGCGCCACTCAAATGGCGGTCTTTGGCGTAACTGGGCAGGATACTCGATCGATAGGCGCTGCGACGACGTAGCCAACCGCCCCCGAGACACGCTCCCCACAGGGCCGGAATCTGGGCGTCCTTCGTCCTTGTTCCCTTGGCCCTCTTCCGGCGACGCCGGCTTAGGGACGCTGACCTGGATACCGGTCCTCGACCGTGTAACCCGCCGGCGCCTGGAAAAGCGCTGCGCTCGGCTCGGCGCGACTGAAGTTCGTCACCTCGGTGGTCGTGGTGCCGGAGCGCGGATCGGTGTCGATGCGCTGAACCGTGATTTTCAGGTCGGAGGCGACCCACGATTCATGCGTGACCGTGATCGCCTGATCGTTGCCGTCCCGGCCTGCCGGAATAACGATTGTAGTGAGCGTGCCGTCAGCCACCACGCCGTCGATGGTCTTGGAGCCCAGCGATTGCACGGTCGGCTTCAATTGGGTGTTTCGGTGCGCTCCGGAAGCGCGCCAAGCCCCGCTCATGTGCCGGCTCCCCGTCTGGCTCGGGTCGGGCAGATGCATAACGCTCGCCGTCTTGGCGCTGGAGGACCAACTGATGGACTCGCGATTCACCGGGTCGAAGACGCGGTACAGAATACGCGCCGTCCCCGAAGCGCTTTGCATCTGCGTCTCGGTGTAAGTTCTGCCATTTGAGTCGCGAGCCTCCTGGATGACGGTCTGGCGAGTGATGGTTGTGCCGTTCGCCAGCTTCTCCACGTGCGTGATGGTGCGGACCGCGGAATACGGCGCGCCGGTCACCGGAGAAGCCATCCGGAAACCACCGAACCCCCCGCCAGCCCTAAAACCCCTGCCCACGGCGGGCCAGCCGCCGGCCTGCGCCCAGAGCGCCGGCCCCGCCGCCAACATAAGAGCCAGACTCCCGATGCCGAGCACAATTTTCCCTGACTTCATTGCGACACCCTCCTGTGGTTGGACTGAAACACTCTCCCGTGGATCAATGGACGGAAACGCGCGGCCGGGGAATACACGGACAGCGAGAATTTCCACAAAAAAGTCCATTTGCGGAATTTCCCTTGCGCGCGGTTTTCTCCCTGCGTATACTCCCGCCGTCCCCCAAGGAGGAATTATGGCAAAGATGAATATGGGCCGCGTGATCCTCGGTGGCGTTGTAGCGGGGATCGTGATGGACATTCTGGGGTTTCTGGTGGACGGGATGTGGCTGGCCCCGCGCTGGGCTGCGGCCATGAAAGCTCTCGGCCATCCCGGCTTCTCCACCAGCCAGATGGTCTGGTTCAACCTTTTGGGAATCGCAATCGGGATTGTCGCGGTCTGGGTTTACGCGGCGATCCGGCCGAGGTTCGGCACCGGAGCAAAGACGGCGACCTGCGCCGCCGTCGTCATGTGGATCGCCAGCGCGCTTCTGCCGAATCTCAGCATGATGTGGGCTATGGGCCTGTTCGGGCGTCGCCTTACGCTCTACACCACGGTCGGAGCCTTGGTTGAGATGATCGTGGGGACCATCGCGGGCGCGGCGCTGTACCAGGAGCCGCAACCAGCCCCGGCTCCGGCTGCCGCGGTGAAGGTCGGGCAAACGGCGCAAGCGTAGAACTCAGCACTCTCCCCACCGATTTCCGTCAGACGGAGGCCGGGCGCGCCACGGTCGCCTCCGATCCCGTAAGAAGGGTATTCTGTCCCAGGCCCCGGCGATGCTTTCGCGACCCGCCCTGTACGCCACTGCACATTGTCCGTCGCATGAGCAGAGGTTTCAAACCAGCGTATCGAATGCACCGTATCTTGGGTCAAAAGGAAAATGGAGGGGCTGTAAACTCGCGCCGGCCATGAGCGTCTACCAGAGTGATGGCGGCCGGAACAGCAATCGATGCCATGAGCGTTGAAGCGGCGGAAGGGCTTGCTCCGCAAGAGTTTGCGCGCGTGGTGGAAACTCACCGTCCGCAGATTTTTCGTTTCCTCCTGGCTTCCACGCGCGACCTCGATTTGGCTGAGACGCTCACCCAGGAATGCTTCCTGAAGGCGCATCGGAATTGGGCGCGTTTTCGCGGCGAGTCGACCGCCATGACCTGGCTGATGCGCATCGCCATCAACCTGGAAAAGGACCATTGGCGCAATCGCCGCATGCAGTTCTGGCGGCAAACCCGCAATAACGCCGTGGATCTAGACGAGGCCAGCGAATGGTTGCCGAGCGGCGAGCGCACCGCGGAACAACAGTTGCTGGCGCGGGAGCGCGTGGCCAAGGTGTGGAAGGTCGTCGCCGGGCTCAGCGAGCGGCAGCGCACGGTGTTTTTGCTGCGCTTTGTCGAAGAGCAGGAGTTAGCGGAAATCGCGCAGGCCACCGGCTTAAGCGAAGGCACAGTCAAGGCGCACCTTTCCCGCGCTCTCGGAAAAGTGCGGGAAGAACTGGGAGGCAAACTATGAATTCTTTCGGGAAGAATCTGAACGGGCAAGCGGCAGATCGGGAATTGGACCAGGCCCTCGAAGAGTTTCGGCTGAGCGTCCATGCCTGGAGCGAGGCGGCATACAACCGGCCGCGCACCGCTGCGGTTGCGGCGCCGCGAGGAAGTTGGCGGCTGGCCGCTGCCTGGGCGTTGGGCTGCGTGCTGGCGGCGGGCAGTCTGGCGGGCGGCCTCTATGACCGCCATCAGCGCCGCGAACTGGCGAGGGTCGCGGCCATGCACGCAGCCCGGCAGCGGCAGTTGGTGGCGGCCCAGCGCGCCCGTATGGAGGATACGAACTTCATGGCTACGGTGGATCAGGATGTGTCGCAAGAAGTTCCCGATGCGATGCAGCCGCTGGCCCAATTGATGGAAGGGGACACAAACCAGTAGCGCCAGGCGCGGAAACAGAGAAAAGACCGCGGTCCGGCGCGAAGATCAAGGGGTACAGGAATGAAAAGAACATTTGTACGACATGCAGTACTGGCGTTAGCGGGAGTCTTGGTGGGTGGCGTCTTCGCCGGAGCGCAGGATCCGGGTCCTATGGGACCCGCCATTATCGCGCAAGGACCGGGTCCAATGACCCCGGGACCGGGCGCCGTGGGACCGGGTTTCGGAGAGCATCGTCCTCCGTTTGAGCGGGCCTTCGGGCCCGAAGGCAGAATGGCTCGCTGGTGGGATAATCCCCGCATCGCGGCGCAATTGAAACTTACCGCGGATCAGCAGAAGGCGATGGACACCATTCTCTACGATCATCGTGAAAAGCTCATCGACCTGCAGGCAAACCTGGAGAAAGCCGAGCTGGCCATGCAGCCGCTGATGAGCGCCGACGAGCCAAACGAGGGGGCCATCGACGCGCAGATCGACAAAGTTGTCGCGGCGCGTGGCGATCTGGAACGAGCCAATGCGCATTTCCTGCTGGCTATCCGCATGAAGCTGACCCCGGATCAGTGGAAGCAGGTGCAGAGCTTCCGCACCGAGCACATGGAGGGTGGGATGGAGAGGCGTCCAGGCGAGCAAAGGGAAAGGCGGGGTCCGGGCATGCGGCCGGGCAATCCTCCGCCATCGCAGCCTCCGGCAGACGCCCCGCAAGCCCCAGCGCCCGGCGCAGACCAATAGCGCAGCGGCAAAGGCTTTCTGCAACGATGCCAGCACCGGGCGCTCGTTTTTCAGGCAGAGAGCAAATGAAGTCGTAGTCCAGACCGTTGGCGGCAAGGAGCAAATGCTTCTTGCCGCCGTTCTTTCAGGGCAATCGTTCTCGCGAGCATGTGTTCCCTGCTGCTCGTTCGCAACGACGGAGAATCCGGCGGGGTGCAGACGCCCGGCCTGACGCAAATCGGGACAAACCGGCGTCGCGCATCGGGACAGCGATTGGCGCGCATCGGGACAGCCCGTGAAGCGAAGCGCGTCAACCTGATGCGGGGCGCGACAAGGGTCGGCCGCGGACGCCGTGAAAAATATGACTAAAGTTATTTCCGCACCCTCCGATGAATGGGGTGGATGCAAAGATGCTCGTCCGGAAGAAGCGGCGCCGGGCTAACGGACAGACGCGCCGGCTGTTGGGCTCGCATCAAGCCATCCCAAGAAGGAGTTCAGTCCCATGGCCCTCGGTGTTTTGAACAACCTCTCGGCAATCTACGCAGAGAACAATCTGAACAACACGAACAACAGCCTGCAGACGGTTCTGCAGCAGTTGTCGTCGGGTTCGCAAATCAACTCGGGCGCGGACGATCCCGCGGGCCTCTCACTCGTGAACGGCCTGGGGGCCAACTCAGCAGCCCTCACTCAGTCCGAAACCAACGCGACCGAAGGCGTGGGTTTGCTGCAGGTGGCCGACGGCGCGCTGTCGCAAGTGACCAGCCTGCTCAATCGCGCCGTCACGCTGGCCACGGAAGCTTCGAACGGCACGCTGGACAGCTCGCAGGAGTCAGCGGCCAACCAGGAGTACCAGTCGATTCTTTCCGAGATCAACAACATTGGGTCGACAACCACGTATAACCAGAACCAGGTGTTCACCGGCTCGCAGTCGGGCGTATCGATTTATACGGGCGATTCGTCGGCAACGGGCTCGTCGATCGACAGCTTGTTCTTCGCCCAATTGAGCTCTGCCAGCTTGGGCGATGCCGGCGGCTCTGTGGTGCAAAGCAGCGCGGGGGAATTCGTCGATCTTTCAGAGGACACCGGCGGCGATTTGACCACGGCGGCGACAGAAAACGACGCCGTCACGGGCGGACTGACCTTCACCGTCACCACGGCCAACGGCACGCAGAGCACATATTCGACGTCGGCGACCACGGTGGGTGGGCTGA
>JASHUH010000127.1 GCA_030040115.1 Acidobacteriaceae bacterium
GCTCCCTGCTCGCCATCGGCCTCACCTACGTCCTGGTGAATCTCTTCACCGACCTGGTCTACCGCTGGATCAATCCCAGAATGCGCAGCTGAACCCGCCACAACAGTCGCCGCAGCCACGCCTGTCATCCCGAGGCGAAGCCGAAGGATCTACAGTTGTCTCCCGCTGTCTTTTTCCCACGCCTCAAAGCGGGCCGCTGCCCTCATCTCTTCAGCTCCGCCTTGCCGTACAGCTCAAGCATCTTCTCAGCCGGTGGCGGGTCCAGCAGGTCGAACTCCGGCGACCTGGGAAACCCCGTCTCCGCGATGAGCCGCCTGGCCCGCTCCCCGTCATACTCCGTGCGCCGCAGATCGATCTCCGGCCCAAGCAACAGCCAGTCCGCGCCGCGCCGCCCAAACGGCATCCCCACGCTGCCCGCATTCACCACCCGCGTTTTGCCGATCATCCGGTCAAATTGCATGTGCGTGTGGCCACAGATCACTACCTCCGCGCCGGTCGCGTCGAAAATCGGCGCCAGCCGGGCCTCGTCCGTGCGCACGGTGAAGATTTCGTTGTCGTCGCGCGGAGTGGCGTGGCAGAAAAGCACGCCGCCAAAGGGCTCGATCTGGAGCATCACGGTCTTGGGCCAACTCGCAACCCACTGCGCGTTCGCGGGCGCGAGTTGCCGCGCGCTCCAGCGCAGCGCCTCCCGCGCGAACTGCGGCAGCTTCCGGTTCTCGTTCCCATGGCGCGTCGCCAGCACTTCCCGATCGCTATTGCCCATGATGTAGTGCACCGGCACAGACAGCCCCCGTAGACGCTCGATGCACCCTCCCTCCATCGGCCCGCTCAGCACATCCCCGCCCACGACAATCGCATCCACCGTAAGCTGTTCGAGTTCTTCGAGCACTGCTTCCAGCGCCGGCAGATTTCCGTGAATGTCGTAGAGCGCCGCAACGCGCATGGCCTCTCCAGTATGCGCGAAGCAATAAGGGAGCGAGGGACCAAGCGAACGCCTTGGGCCGGACCCACTGGCAAGGTAGCACCAAAATCTGATCTATCCGGTGCTAAAATTGGTGCAGCGGAGGAGCCATGAGAGCAACGGTATCGCTCGATGACGAGCTCTTGAGAACCGCGCACGAGTACACCGGGGTCACAGAACGGGCGGAACTGATTCGCGAAGCCTTGAAAGCGCTTATCGCCCGGGAAGCGGGGCGCAGGCTTCTGGCGCTGGCGGGCGCCGCCCCCAACATGAAAAAGGTGCGCAGAACGCGCGTGTCTGGGCGATGATTCTCGCCGACACGTCCATTTGGGTCGAGATGTTCCGCAAGGGCAGATTTAAGGCCGAGCTGGAGAGTCTCGTGATGAAGGATCAGCTCTGCACCCATCCCTTTGTGGTGGCGGAGCTGGCGTGCGGCGCTCTCCCCGACCGGCAAAGGACGCTCATTTATCTCGATCAGCTCACTTCGCTGCCCATTGTGCGCCCGGCTGACGTGAGAATCATGATCGAAGCGCGCCGCTTGTGGTCCAGGGGAATCGGGCTTACCGACGCTCAATTGATCGCTTCGTGTCTGGCGGCGCCGGGCGTGCAACTCTGGACCATCGATGGGCCGCTGGGGAGGGTCGTAGAATCCCTCGGCATTGGCGCACAGCTCCGTTAACTTTGTCGGTCCTCGCTGGGCCGTGTTTGTGGCCTTCGACCGCTCCCTCGCAGCCTCTTCTTTGCCCGTCTACAATCAACCCAGGGAATGACCTGGGACGATTTGATTGCGGAAATTGCGCACCTCGGCGCGGCGGGCGCATCGGGCGCACCGGTCGCCGCCATCGAGTACGATTCGCGGCGGGTGCGGCCGGGCGCGGTGTTTGCCGCCATGAAAGGTGGCACGACCGACGGCAACCGGTATGTCGATAAAGCCTTGGCTGCCGGGGCGCTCGGCATCGTAGCCGACTCGGCAGAAACGTTCGATCACCTGCTGGTCTACCGGCCCGGCTTGCCGGCGCTCGAAGTGGAGCACGGACGCCGCGCGCTGGCCCAGGCTTCGGCCGCTTTTTTCCATCATCCCGAGCGCAAACTGGCCGCCACCGGCATCACCGGCACCAACGGCAAGACCACCACCGCGTTTCTTCTCGAAAGCCTGTTGAACCGAGCGGGCCGGTCGGCGGTTCTCATCGGCACCATCGAATATCATGTCGCCGGCGAGACGCGGCCCTCGTTGCACACCACCCCCGAGTCGCGCGATGTCTTCGAATTGATGGCGGAGGGCGTGGCTCGTGGGGCAACGGAGCTGGTGACCGAGGTCTCCAGCCACGCGCTCGATCAGGGACGGATGGCCGGCATCGCTTTCGACGTGGCCGTGTTCACCAACCTTACCCGCGATCACCTCGACTATCACCAGACCATGGACAACTATTTTGCGGCCAAGCGGCTGCTCTTTGATGGGACGGTGTACCCGGCGCCGCGCGTCGCGGTGATCAATCAAAACGATCCGCGCGCCGAGGAACTGGCCGCGGTTGCGCGCAACGCGGGAGCAGAAGTTCGTACCTATGGCATCGGTAAAGGGGAGTGGCGCGCGGCCAACTATTTCCTTACCCCTTCGGGCGCCACCATCGATCTCGAAACTCCGGCAGGCGCGGCGCGCTTCGAATCGCGCTTGGCCGGCGAGGTCAACGTGCTCAATCTGCTCGCCGCATGCACCGCCGCTCACGCGCGCGGCGTCGGGTTCGACGATCTCGTCAACGCCGTTCCCGCCCTCAAGCCCGTTCCCGGACGCTTTCAGCCCGTGGTCGCCGGCCAGCCTTTCACTGTGATCGTGGATTACGCCCACACCGACGATGCGTTGCGCAACCTCACCGCGCTGGCGCGGCAGATGACCGCGGCAACTGGCAAGCGGGTCATCACGGTGTTCGGGTGCGGCGGCGATCGCGACCGCACCAAGCGGCCCCGGATGGGCGAGGCAGCCGGACGCGGCAGCGACTTTGTGGTGGTCACCAGCGACAACCCGCGCACTGAAGATCCGCGGGCAATTCTGGCCGAAGTTGAGCCCGGGTTGCGCAATTCCGGCATCGAATACACCATCGAGCCCGATCGCGCCGCCGCGATCCGGCTGGCGCTTGCCGCCGCCAGAGAGGGCGACGTCGTGCTCCTCGCCGGCAAAGGTCACGAAACCGAGCAGATCCTCGCCGGCCGGATTATTCCTTTCGACGACGCCCAGGTCGCGCTTTCCATGCTGGGCGAATTGGGGTATCGTGAGGGGCAGTGAAATTAACGCTGGCACAAGCGGCGATGTATGCAGGCGCGGTGCTCGAGGCTCCGGCCTGCGCCAACGCAGGCGCGTCGGAAGTAACGGGCTACTCGATCGACTCGCGCACTGTGCAGCCGGGCGAGTTATTTTTCGCTGTGCGCGGCGAGCGCCTGGATGGGCACGACTTTGTGGCCGCCGCTCTCGAACGCGGCGCTATCGCGACCGTGGTTTCGCGCGCCCGCGCGTCGCTGCTGCCTGACACCGCTCTCGCCGCACCGCTGCTGATTGCCGAAGACCCGCTCGCGGCTTTGCAGACGCTGGCCGCCAGTGTGCGCCGCCATTGGGGACGTCGTGTGGTGGCCATTACCGGTTCGGCGGGCAAAACCACCACCAAGGAAGCGGCGGCCGCCGCCTTGGGCGCCAAATTCAAGGTGCTCAAATCGCAGGGCAACCTCAACAACGCCTTCGGGCTTCCCCTGCAGTTGCTGCGCCTCCGGCCGGAGCACGAGATCGCCGTGATCGAGATGGGCATGAACCACGCGGGCGAAATTGCCGCGTTGGCGCGGATCGCCGCGCCCGACTGGGGCGTGGTCACCAATGTGGGCAACGCGCACGTGGAGAACTTTATCGATGGACAGGACGGCATTGCGCGCGCCAAGTTTGAACTGGTGGCGGCGCTACCATCCAACGGCGTGGCTTTTCTCAATTGCGACGACGCCTACGCTTCGCAATTTGGACGCGATTTCGCGGGGCGCGTTGTCTACTTCGGCTGTGGGCCCTGCGCCAACCCGCAAATCCTGTCCATCCAAGAGCACGGAGACGGGCTGCGCATGCGCGTCCGCGCCGGTGAGCGCACGAGCGACTTCACGCTGCGGTTGTTGGGCGCGCACAATGCTTCGAACGCCGCGGCGGGTTTGGCGGTGGCGCTCGAGGCCGGCGTGGATCTGGACGCCGCAACCACGGCGCTTGAAGCGCTCAGCGCCGGCGACCAACGCGGACAGATTCTGGAAATCGGCGGAGCGACCATTTTGAACGACAGCTATAACTCCAACCCCGAGGCGCTGCGCTCCATGATCCGCACCCTCGCCGCGCGATCTGCCGCAGGCCGCCGCATTCTGGTGGCGGGCGAAATGCTGGAACTGGGCGCCCACAGCGCCGCCCTGCATAGTGAATGTGGCCGCGCCGCCGCTGAGGCCGGCCTGGACCTGGTGGTCGGCGTGCAAGGCGCCGCCGATCGGCTGGCAGCCGCGGCCTGCGCCGGCGGAATCACCTCCATCTTTCTTCCCAGCGCCGAAGCCGCCGGCCATTGGCTGGCGCAGAACGTGCGCGCCGGCGACGTGGTGCTCATCAAGGGCTCGCGCGGCGTTCACCTCGAACGCGCCATCGAAACCTTCAAAGAACAATTGGAAGCGGCGGAGGCTTGATGAACGTCCGCAACTTTCTGGGCAGCATCGTGCTGCTCTTCTCGTTGCGCCGCTGACCAGATGGAACCCAAAGAAATCTGACCAACCGCCGCTGCCTCCATTTTTTCTCATTCCCAGAAACGTTTGTCCTGGAATTTTCACCATCTTCTGAACGCCGGGCTGTGTGGCGACCTATGCGCCGAGGGATCCATCCGCCGGTGCGCCCGGCGGAACAGTCCCCTCGAGGTGGCCGGCGTATGCCCAGTCTCACCCAAGCGATTGCAACGTATTCCTATATCGACAGGCCGAGTATCGACTTGGGAACCGCCGACGCTGGCGATGCAGATTATGCACTGCTGACGCAAGTGGATGCACTGCTCGCTTCTGCCGCGCAATCGTTCAACGGGCGCCAGTACAACGACGCGATCACCAGCTACCATGCGGCCGAGTCGCTGATGTATGCGCATCTTGACCCGCAGTGGTCTCCGGACCTGGGCGCTCAGTTCCGGCCGTTGCTTCCCCGAGACCCTTCCCTGTTTACCCCTCTGCTCTCCGCCAGCTCGCAATGGCTGAATATTCTGCCTGCGCCCACGCCCGCCAGCCCGGTGCGGCCCACGGTCGCAGTCAACGCCACGACGCTGGGGTCGGTCTCTTCGCTCCATGGCGCCGGCATCACGCCGGTGAGTTCGAATCCCGCCAATACGGCTGCGGCGCTTGCCGACTTGCGCCTGGCTGCGATCTACACCGGCCAGGGAAACACGGCGGCAAGCAGCGTGGCCGACCAGAGAGCGTCCTCACTGGATCCGGTGGTTGCCCAAGGATTTGGCGTCAACGGCGCCAGTCCCGCCCCAACGCCCGCGCCGGCAGCTCCGGTTCCGTCGCCGGTGCTGGCTGCGCCCGTGACGGCCAAGCTGGCCGCCAACCCAGTCAAAGTGGGACAAATTGTGTCTTTCAAACTGCCGGTTGAAACGGCGCCTACGATTCCCGTCGCAGTATTGGCGCAACGGCAAGTGGGCCTGGTTGTGGGGAGCGCCGGAAAATATTCGGTGAGCACGCTGGAATGGGCCCAGAACGCGAATCCGGACGTCGCCACCATCACCTCGCTCCTCTATACGGCGCACGCCTCCGCCACCGCTTTGCCCGACGCGTTCAACAACGCCTCGACGCTCTGGGAAAGAGCGACCTTTCTGCCGCACGATTATTTCTATGTGATTCCCCTGGCGCTGGCGCAGTGCTACCAGGCCATCGGCGACTACGCGAGCGCCGAGACCTATTATCTGCAGGCCGCGCAATACACGTATATCAACACGGCGGTGGAAGGACCATACGTCTGGATCCAACTGGCCAAACTGTATAGCGCCTGGGGCAACAGCGTGTATCAGAATGGCGACCCCGCAACCGCGACAACGCTGTACGCCAAGGTGCTGACGGCGGGCGGCGCAACCACGCCTTCAACGCAGCTTTATTCACTGGCCGGTCTGGCTGCCGGCGCCACGATTGCCAAGGCTTTGATTCCCCAGCTCGGCAGCCTGGCCACGAACGGGGTCACCGGGGTCAGCGCGGACGATGTTCCTTTTGCCTCCGTGCTGCTCAAAATCTACGCCAAGCAGAGTCAGATCAGCGCAGGCCTCGATTACTGGGGGAACCCGCCGAACATGGTCCCGATCTGGACCTTCAGCTATTTGCAGCAGGTGGCTACCAACTTTGCGCAGTTTGCCATGAATGCGGAGCAGGAAGTGATCAACTTCTGGAGCCAGGCTGACGAGGCCACGCTGACGCAAACGCAGCTCGCCAACCAGGTGGCCCAGGCAAACGCGCAGGTCTCGGTGGCGCAGAAGCAATTGGCGGCGGCGCAGGACCAGGCTGCGACCTACCAGGCCGGGTTGACGCTGGCCAACACGCGGGCCACGGACGCCGCCGCCAACGCTTCGGAGTATGCGGCGCTCAACAGCCAGGCCATCACGCTGCAGGCTGAGGTCACGCAGAACCAGGGCGGCGATAACGGCGATTACAGCGGCCTGCAAAAAATGGCGAGCCAGTTGCTTACCAAAGGCTCCATTTCCGGCGATACCGCGACTGTCGAGGCCGCCACTCAGCTTGCCGCAAACCAGCTCAGCCAGCAGTACCAGGTTGACAGCATGAACCGCATCACCACCGAGATGCAGCAGGCAGCCACACAGGCGCAGGCGCAACTCGTCGCAGCCAATGCGCAGGTGACTGCTTCGCAGGCCGCTGTGAGCGCGGCGCAGCTTGACGCGGCGGGCGCGGCGCAAACCCTGGCGGTCTTCAACGCGGATACCTTTTCGCCCCAGGTATGGCGCTCGATGGGCGACTTCATGCTGGACATCTACAACCAGTACATGGATATGGCGCTGCGGGCCGCCAAACTCATGCAATTTGCTTACAACTTCGAGAACGACGCTACTCTGAGCTACATCAAGAATTCGTATCCCGGCGTGGTGGACGGCCTGCTTGCGGCCGACGCGCTGATGCTCGACATTCAGCAGTTCACCGAAGACCTGATCACCGCCAACCGCGGCAAAAAGCAGTATGTGAAGAAATCGATCTCGCTGGCCACGAATTATGGTTACCTTTTCCAGACCCAACTGCTCAAGACCGGCGCCATGACTTTCGAAACGACGCTCGACGATTTCGATACGACATATCCCGGCACATATCAGGGGCGCATCCAGAGTGTCTCGGTGGATATTCAGGGAATTGTGCCGCCCACGGGGATTTCCGGCACGCTCACCAACGGAGGGATTTCCTCTTACCGGCTGCCGTCGGATGTGGCTACGTCCACAACGGCGAGCAAGGTGAGAATCCAGAGCTCTGACACCCTGGTGCTGTCTGACTACAGCCCCGCTGTCGATGGCGCGCTGAACTCCATGACCGGCAATCAGCTCGGAATTTTTGAAGGGGCGGGTGTGGCCAGCACCTGGACGCTCAGCCTGCCCAAGCAGCTCAACAACATCAATTACGGCACGCTCACCGACGTGGTGCTCACCATCCTCTATCAGGCGCGGTTCGATCCGCAGCTTGTGTCCACCGTAATGTCGCAGCTGGCCAGCCGCCCCGGTTTCTCGAGCCGGCAGTGGGCCATTCCGCTCGCCTGGCTCTACCCTGACCTGTTCTATTCATTTGTGAATACAGGTTCGCTGACGCTGAGCCTGGACTCCTCGGATTTCGCACTGAATCAAACCGCTCCCACGATCACCGCGGTCAGTCTCATCGTCTCCATGAAGCCGGGAACCTCCGCGCAAGGCGTCACCATCACGCTCACGCCGCCGGGGCGCAGCGCCGTCACGGGAGTCACCGACGCAAGTGGGGTCATTACCTCGCAAGGCGCGGGAAGCGCCTGGGCGTCTGCTCCCGGCGGGACCGCGCTCGGGAACTGGGTAATCCAGCTTCCCGCCGCGTCCAATGCAGCCCTGGCGCCGGGCGGAGTGCTGAACCTCTCCAGTCTCCTCAATCTCGTTCTGGTCCTCGACTATTCGTTTACACCTCGCAGCTAGTCAATCATCGACCAGGAGAGATGAGCCATGGCCAAGCCAAGCGGCACCGCGAGTGAAATTCTGAATCTTCCTTCGGGTGGCGGATCGGTCTCCGGCGCGGGCAGCAGCTTCAGCGTGGACCTGAACACCGGCACGCTGACTGCGGCTATGGATTTTTCATTGCCCGCGGGTCCCAACGGCGTCATGCCGCAGATTTCTCTCCAATATTCCTCGAGTACCGGAGATGGCCCATTCGGCGCCGGCTGGTCGCTCGGAACCCTGACCATGTTGCGCAAGATTACCCCGGATTCGGGTTCGACAAGCCCAGACGCAACCGGAACCTACTCGCTGAGCGGCGTGGGCGACTTGGTGGATATGGGTGGCGGGCGTTACCGGCCCACCGTGGATTCCACCGGCCAGCTGATCGAGTTTGCCAACGGCTCATGGACGGTCACCGACAACAAAGACAACAACTTTACCCTGGGAGCCACGGCGAACGCGCAGATCGGGAGCCCTCCGGCCGCATGGCTGCTCGACAGCAGCAGCGACAGCTCAGGCAACGCGGTTAAATATACATGGCTCAACGACCAGGGTTCGTTGGCGCCCGGCACGGTGAGCTGGGGCAACTATCAGCTCATTTTCAAATATGAAAGCCGGCCGGACATTCTCATCAACGGAAGCTATGGCGCGCCCGTCCGGCTTACCCAGCGCTGCAGCGCGATTGAACTTCACGTGACCACCGAGGCTGCGAGCCTGGTCCGCAGTTGGCAGCTTCTCTATAACGACAACAACGGGTCCGGCCGCTCGTTCCTGGCGACGATTCGGGAACAGGGACACGCGGCCGACGGCACAACCGTGTCAGCTCCGGACCGCTCCTTCGTTTATACGGTGCGGGGCGCGCCGTCGTTCACAGAGGTCACCGGCTTTACATCGCCGCTCAATGATGCTGACACCGATCTTGTCGATCTCAATGGTGACGGCCTGCCCGACATTCTCACGCTCGGCGGCGGCCTGCCCACCATGAGGCCCAATCTGGGCGGAGGACGGTTCGGATTCCCGCGCGCTCTTTCCCAGGCGCCATCGCCTTTGCGCTTG
>JASHUH010000128.1 GCA_030040115.1 Acidobacteriaceae bacterium
AAAGGCGGGTGGCGTAAAAGCCACCGCCCAGCACGTGATTGCCGAGTTCCAGCGGGTAGTAATCGGGATCGAAGCGGTTGAGATTGGCTTGCTCGGCCAACGTCACTAAATCCTGCACGCGCTCGGGGTCGGGAACCGTGACCGCGGAGGGTTTGTTGACCGGAACCGGTGGCAAAGTAGTGTTGGGCTTGGGGCCAGACGATTTCCAGTCTCCAAACCATTTTTCGATTACGGTTCTAGCTTCTTCGGCGGTCACGTCGCCGATGATGGTGATGGTCGTGAGATCGGGGCGGACGGTGGCGTCGTGGTACTGCTTCACATCGGCCAGGGTCACCTTAGAAACGGTTTCCGGGGTGGCTTGGCGCAAGATGGGGTCGCCTGGCGGAACCAGCGCCATGTCGAGTGCGCGCTCGGTGCGGTAGCCGGGGCTTTCGAGCTGGCCGGCGACAAATTGCGCGGTCTGCTGGCGGGTGATGGTGAAGGCGTGGTCAGGTAACGCGGGATGAAGTTCATTGTCGGCCAGTAACTGCACGCCGCGCGAAAAGTACTCTTTGAGCACGGTCAGCGAGAAGTCGTATCCGGCGCTCTCGTTGGCGGCGATGTCGTCGAGCGCCTTCTGGAAGGCGAGGCGGTCGAGCGTGGTGGTGCCGTAAGAGTAGAGGCCGTCGAGGACGTCTCCGAGACCCTCTTCGCCGGTAGGAGTCTGCAAGTCGGAATTATGTTTGATCGATCCGACCAAGGTAACCGTGGGGGTAGTGGTATCGGTGCGGACAATCAGCCGGATGCCGTTGGGCAGCGTGGTGTCGGAAACAGAGATGAAGTTAGCGGGCACAGGAATTTTCGCCAGCGGCGCCGCCGCCCATTCCGGCAACTGCACGGGCTTGGTGGGCGCTGCCGTCACCGATTCAGCGCCACCGAATCCTTTTTGCGCCACCGGGCCGCCGCTGGCCTCGGGCTTGAGCGTCGCCGTGATGGTGCTTACATTCAGCAAATACTGTTTGGCCACCCGATCGACGTCAGCCAGAGTCACTTTGCGGATGGCGTCAATATCTTCTTCGGGCGAAGTGCGGCCCTCCGCGGCGAGCGCGGCGGACCACACATCGGCGAGGCCGGGAATGGAATTGCGCTGGAACTCGGATTGCGCGATCTCACTCCGCTTTGCCGCGGCAACCAGGTCCTCGGGAACGCCGTTGGCGGCGTAGCGGGCAAGAATCTGCCGCATCTCCTCGATACCGCCGGACGGGTCGCCGACTGCGGGCAGGACCACCACGCCATAAGCGACGCTGGCCTTGCGATAAGTTTCGGCGAGACCGAAACCGGCGTCCAAAGCTTTGCCTGCCGGGACCATTCCATAAAGGTCCGCGCGCTGGCTGGACAAAACGTCGGAAAGGATCTGTGTGGCTGCGTAATCAGGTGAGTCAGTTCCCGGCATCCGGAAAGCGATAAAGCCCAGCACATAGGGCAAATTGCTGGGAATGGTGAGGGTTTGGCTCTTGAAGGGCTGGAGATGAATCATGGGCATGGCGGGCAACGGATGCCTGGGAACGTTGCCGAAAAGCTGTTTGATCCTGGACAGGGCCGCTGGGGGATCGACGTCGCCGACCACAATGAGGATCATATCGGAGGGTGAGTACCACTTTTCATAGAACGCTTGGAGCATGGCCCCGGTAGTGGCGTCGAAAGAGCTTCGTGTGCCGAGCGGATCGTGCGCGTACGGCGTGCCGGCGAACATGGCGCCGTTCATCTGGTCAATGAATTTGTAGGTGGGGTTGGAAAGATCGCGCTGCACCTCCTGCTCGATAGCGCCGCGCTCCTGGTCCCACTGGGACTGCGAATCGTCGATGCCATGAAGGCAGGCGGCCTGGGCTTGCAGCGCCACGTCCAGGTCGGCGGAGGGGACGGTGGCGAAATATTGCGTGATGTTCTGTTGGGTGTCGGCGTTGTTTTCGCCGCCCAGAAGCGCATAGATGGCCGCGGTTTGGTCGGCGGTCATGCCGGCGCAACCACGGAAGGCCATGTGTTCTTGCGCATGGGCCATCCCGGGGAAGCCAAGAGGGGTTTCATTGCCGCCGACGAGGAAATTCGCCTCCACCGTGACCACTGGGGCAAGCGCATTGCGGATAATGACCACGCGCATTCCGTTGGGCAGGGTGGCGCGCTGGACGCCCGCGGCCGGTTGGGCTGAGCTTTCGCGCGCCCCGAGCGCCATCGCCAAGGCCAACACCAAAAAAGGCAGAATCCGATGGTTCGTCAATGGGAAATCCTCCATTTTCGACAATGGGCCCAATCGAAAGAAGCAACTTCAGCGCGCAGGCTGGGAACGATGCAGCAACCGAGCAGCGCAAGGAGATTATTTCAGTCCCGCGCCGGTTTCCGCCAGCGAATGGAAGTCCCGGCTTGCCGAATTCAGACAGGCTTCCGACGTCCTTTTCGAATTCGATGGATGGGAGCGGCCACCGGTTGGTCGGTAACGAAGAGCAGAGCAAGTTAAGGGGCGGAGTTCGGTTCCCTAGCGATTGCGGGAGCGCTCCCCGGCTTGGATATCCCGTAGCCCGCGCTCGGAACGGGAGCCGGCGAAAAAATACGGGCCAAGGTGGCGGCCAGTATGCGCAGGTCTGAGCTGAGAGTGGCCTTGCACATGTAACATGCGTCGATGCGCGCTTTGAGCGGTTTGATGTGCTGCGCATAAAACTCATCGAGCTCGTGCGCCTCAATGGCGGAGAGGATTTTTTCTTCGTGGCAAAACGCGACTGTCGCGGGGCCGGTGAGGCCGGGCCGATAGGGCATATTGAGGAGCGCAGCGTAGGGGGGAAGCTTGGGGCGGGGACCGACAAGGCTCATGTCGCCGCGCAGCACGTTCGAAAGCTGGGGCAGTTCATCGAGCTTGCATTTACGCAGCCAGCGGCCCAGGGGAGTGACGCGGGGGTCGCCTTCCTGCGTCAGGCCGGAACCGGCCTCGGGGTCGTCTGAGGGCGCCATGGTGCGGAATTTGACCATGGGGAAGAGGCGGCCCAGGCGGCCGACGCGGCGTTGAGCCAGCAATGCGCGGCCATCTGAGGTGAGCCGCAGGCAGAAGCCGATGAACAGCAGGGGCGCGGCGGAAACGAGCAGCGCCACGCAGGCAACGGCGACATCGAGAACGCGCCGACGACGAGACAGAGCCCATTTGCTGGCAGGAGGATTCGCCAAGCAGGCGTCAAATGCGCCGGCGAGAGCGCGCCGGCAGGGAGGGATGGACGCCGGGAAAATGAATTCAGGCGCCACGGAAGCACCACGATCTTGCGACAAACAGGGCCCGCCTTTCCTGGCATCCACCAGTCCGGATCGAGATCATGGAAGTTTGTCTCACTATAGGCTCGACGGCAACCCAAGTCAAAACCGGACAGTTCTTCATGCCATGGCGTCGTTGTAACCCTCCGCCATGCCGCGGGCGGCGGTGTCAGATATGTCCCCGGTTCAACATGTCAGCTATGTGCCTGGTCCGCACCAGTTTGGCGCCCCCCCTCCCCCCACCCCGGGCGATTCCGGCACGTTCCAGAATCAAAGAGAGTTCCCGGCGTGGTTCCGAGGCAAGTGCCGCGTTTTGAGGAACCTGAATCCCAAGTTCCTGAAGACACTTAACTTACATAGAGATTCACGCATTTCAGGCGGAGGCAACGCTCGAAGCGCGCCTTCCCGAATGCGATTCCTGTCCCCGCCGGGGACGTTCGCCGGCGAAGCACATAGCCGGGTCTGTGACCGCGTGCATTTGCGTCTCCCATCCTTGACGCACGAGACGCGTCAAGGATGGGGCACCGACACTAGAGCATTTCTCATTAAGCTATACACCTTTGAAGCATAGCCTGAACCAAGCTTGTGCGTTGGCCGAGGAGATTTCCGGAAGGGCTTCGGCGATGGCCTGGTCGAGAGCTTCTG
>JASHUH010000129.1 GCA_030040115.1 Acidobacteriaceae bacterium
GCGCCCAAAGGCGGGGTGGGAACAGAACGCAGCGGGCAGGGGTTAGCCCGCCGGTGCTGTGGGGCAAGTCTTTTTGCATAGCTGGCTATGGGCGGCATTCCCAGACTCCCAGTGTGAAAGCGGGCGTGGCGATTGACCGCGTGCGTGGGTCCGTACCGCACCCCCACCCCCTACCTCCTTCTCCTCAGAAATAAACGATTTGTTTTCATAAACTTACGTGAATGAATGCATCGCAAGTGACTGAAAAGACAAATATTTATCCGCAGATATAGGAAAGGAAAGGAGTTACGGTTGCCATTTTCGGCTTTTCGGTGAGTTTTTCCGGTTTTCTTCGGTCGCAATCTTCTACGGATTGTCCCTGAATTGCCCCTGATTCTGAATCAGAGGTCAGGTTTCAGCGGCCAGGAGTCAAAAATAGGGGTCAGGGACCAGAAAAAAACCTCCTCCCGATTTCCGCTGGAAAGCTGCGCTTTTCCGGCTTCATGCTTTCTATTATGACGAAGGGCGCGAAATACCCTGCAAAGGCAACTGCTTGGCTTTGTGGCTGATGCGGAATTCTCGCTTGACGGCGGATGGCGCGGCACAGATGGGTCCAAACACGCCCCCCCCCGGCCAAACTCCCAGACTGCCTCGACTCATCCAGAGGGTGCTCGGCATTGGCCGTTCCCCGCCTCAATCATCCTATGCGCATCGCCCGAAACGATTTTCATCTCAATAGGCGGGTCGAAGACCCATACTGAACTTCTAGAAATTTGACTGCCAGGCGTCGAGGGTGACGAAGCGGTGGGTGGTCTTGTAGCGGGCGACGAGCATTCCGGCGGCAGTGAGGGATGGGGCGCGATAGGCGCGGCGATCGAGGTGGCCGCCGTCATGGAGGACGACATTGGCGGCGCGGCCACGGCGGGTGAGACGATCGATTTTCTCGGAGAGCCGGCCAGCGATGCACTGGGCGGAGGGCTCGCTCCAGTCCGAGGTCATGGCGTTCCATAAAACGGGAACCAGGCCCATTTCGCGAGCGGCTTGCAGGACGGCGGGGCGGCGCGCGCCGAAGGGCGGTCGAAAATAGCGGATGAGGCGTCCGGTGATTTGCTCAAGGGATTTGCTCGTGCGGCGGAGTTCGTCGTGGATATGCGCCCGGGGAGTGAGGGCGAGGTTGGGGTGGTCCCAAGAGTGGTTGCCGACGAGGTGGCCGGCAGCGACGATGCGGCGCACGAGATCGGGTGCGGCGTGGGCGTGGCTGCCGAGAAGGAAGAACGTGACGCGGATATCGTGGGAGGCGAGCAATTCGAGCAGACGCGGCGTCCAGACGGGGTTGGGGCCGTCATCAAAAGTGAGGGCCAGCTCATCGGGTTTAGGAGGGGCGATGAGGGCGGGGCCAAAAAAGCGCGAGCTGGGGCTGAGCGCGGCGTAGGCGCAGCCGCCGGCCGCCAGGCCTACCCCGGCCGCGGCGCCCAGGCTGGCAAGCACTCCGACGGATGCAAAAGTGGCCATGCACTCCAGTGTGATGCGGGGAGCGGGGCGCCAGCAAGCAGGGACGGCGGGGCGGGTGGTGTCGTAAGAGTGCACCAGGGCACTACCGGCGGGGCGGCCTTCACCGGGCGGGAGGCGTACACTAGGGTAGTTCGGGCCGCATCCTGAGTCTGCCGGAGCGGCACTGGAGACACGATGAGCCTTACTCGATTCAACGCCGGCGATGCTGCCTCGCCTGCCGGGATCTCCGCGACAAAAGTTACCGTTCCTGCGCTGAGCGAGATGCGGCGCCAGGGCAAAGTCATCTCCGCGCTGACGGCGTACGATTACGCGACGGCGCGGCTGGCGGATGAAGCCGGCATCGACTCGCTGCTGGTGGGCGACTCGCTGGCCATGGTGATGCTGGGCCACGAGAACACGCTGGCTGTGACCGTCGACGAAATGATGCACCACACGCGGGCGGTGCGGCGGGCGGTGCGCCGGGCGCTGGTGGTGGCCGATATGCCGTTCGGAAGCTATCACGGCGCGATTGCGGAGGGGGTGGCCAACGCGGTGCGCTTTGTGAAAGACGCGGGCGCGGAAGCGGTGAAGATCGAAGGGCCGCGGTTCGAGTTGGTGCGCGCGGTGACGGAGGCGGAGATTCCGGTGATAGGCCACCTGGGACTGACGCCGCAGAGCGTGCACCGCATGGGCGGGTATCGCGTGCAGGCGCGCAATGCGGACGCGGTGCGGCGGCTCAGGGCCGATGCGCTTGCTTTGGCGGAGGCTGGAGCGGGGGCAATCGTGCTGGAAGGCGTGCCACGTGAGGCTGCGGCCGCGATTACGGCCGAGCTGGCGGTTCCGACCATCGGCATCGGCGCCGGACCCGATTGCGACGGGCAGATTCTGGTGTTCCACGACCTGGTGAATCTGACCTTTGCGCCGGCGGCGAAATTTGTGCGCCGGTACGGCGACGCCGCCGGGCTCTTTCGCTCCGCCATCGAGCGCTATCGCGAGGACGTGGAGCATCGGGTCTTCCCCGCTGACGCCGAAAGCTACCACCTGAGCAAGGCGGAGCGCGAGGCGCTGCGCGGCGAGCCGGTTCGCGATGAAAGCGGCGAAGACGAAGTGGTGAATCGCGACGCGCTGCAGGACTGGGAAAGCTGACGCGCGCGCAATGGAGGTCCTGCGCACCGTTGAGGAACTGCGCGGCTGGTCGCGATCGCGGCGCCGGGCGAAGGACGGAGGCGCACAGCGGATCGGGCTGGCGCCGACGATGGGAGCGCTGCATGCCGGGCATGTGTCGCTGATTCGCGCCGCGCGGGCGGCGTGCACCGATGTGGCCGTAAGCATCTTTGTGAACCCCACACAATTTGGGCCGCACGAGGATTTCGCGCGGTACCCGCGCAGCTTCGAGGCCGATTGCACGCTGGCGGAAGCCGAGGGCGTGGACGTGGTGTTTGCGCCGGCGGTTGAGGAGATGTATCCGGCGGGCGCGGCGACGTTTGTCGAGGTGGAGGGCCTGAGCGATCGGTTGGATGGCGCATCGAGGCCAGGACATTTTCGCGGCGTGGCGACGGTAGTGGCGAAGCTGTTCGTTGCCGCGGAGCCGGACCTGGCTTTTTTCGGGCAGAAGGACGCGGCGCAGGTGGCGGTGGTCAAGCGCATGACGGCGGACATGCGGCTGGCGACCGAAATTGTGGTGTGCCCGATTGTGCGCGATGTGGACGGCCTGGCGCTGAGTTCGCGCAATGCGTACCTCAGCGGCGAAGAGCGCCGGCAGGCGCTCACTCTGAACCGGGCCGTGCGGCGCGTCGAGGAGCTTGTGGCGGCGGGTGAGCGGCGGGCCTGTGCGCTGATCGCTCAGGCAGGCGCAATCTTCGCCGCCGAGCCGGAGGTGCGCTTGAATTACGTCGTGCTGGTGGATTGGGCGACGCTGGAACCCGTGGAGATAGCGGTTGCGGGAACGCTGTTCGCGGTGGCGGCGTGGGTGGGATCGACGCGGTTGATCGACAACACCATTTTGTCGTGAAAAGTGCGGGTTCGAGCCGAGCTGGACGCTTGCTAGCGAGGCTGGGCTTTTCGCGCTTCCGAATTGCAGTTGCGGGATGGAGCAACCACGCCGCAAGCTGGTAACGATGCCCGAACTTCCCGACATCACCGCCTACATCACTGCGCTAGAGGCGCGCATTCTTGGCCGGAAGCTAGAGCGGGTGCGGCTCGGCAGCCCGTTTTTACTGCGCACCGTGGACCCTCCGCTCGAAAGTGCGGAGGGCAAAGAGGTGCGCGCGCTGCGGCGCATCGGCAAGCGCATCGCCATCGGGGTTGACGACGAGATTTGGCTGGTGCTGCATTTGATGATCGCGGGCCGGCTGCACTGGAAGCCGCCGCAGGCGAAACTCGCCGGCCGCAACGCGCTCCTGGCGCTTGATTTTCCGGATGGGAGTTTGGTCCTGACCGAGGCCGGCTCGAAACGGCGGGCTTCGCTGCACGTACTGCGCGGCGAAGAGGGACTGCGCGCGTTGGATCCCGGCGGCGTGGAGATTTTCTCGACCGATCTTGATGGTTTCCGCGCCGCCCTCTCCCTGGAGAATCGCACTCTCAAGCGTGCGCTCACCGATCCGCGGCTGATCAGCGGCGTGGGCAACGCCTATTCGGATGAGATTCTCCACGCCGCGCGGCTTTCGCCGATCGCGCTCACGCACAAGCTGAAACCCGACGAATGGGCGCGGCTGTTCACGGCTACGCGCGAAACGCTCTCGCTGTGGATGGAGAGGCTCTCAACCGAAGCCCGGAAAAAATTTCCGGAGGGCGTAACGGCTTTTAGGCCGGAGATGGCGGTCCACGGGCGCTTCGGGTCGCCCTGCCCGCGCTGCGGCGAGAAAGTGCAGCGTATCCGTTATGCCGACAACGAGACCAATTACTGCGCCCAGTGCCAGACCGGTGGCAAGGTGCTGGCCGACCGCAGCCTTTCGCGGCTGCTGGGCGCGGACTGGCCGCGGACACTGGATGAGCTGGAAGCGCTGAAACGCCGCTAGACTTGAGGACGGGGATCAGCCTCAAAAGGGGCGGCTTCGATGCTACAATCGAGAAGGTCAATGGCCCGCTGATCAGTGGCCAAGCGCTTGATGGCGGCAGTAGTTCAGTGGCAGAACGCCTGACTGTGGCTCAGGATGTCGTGGGTTCGATCCCCACCCGCCGCCCCAAATTTCTCTCCACAAGAATGGTTTTTTAGGGGCCGCTCCATCGCACAGCTCGTGCGGAGACGGCCGTAGCGCTGTCCAGCGGCGAAGGCGCGCCCGACCGGGTGTGTCTCTCACCCTGGGACGCGCTCAGAAGAGAGACGCGCGTCAAGCGGGCGCTTGGGCCGGTGCGCGCGCGGCGTGAAGGCGCTCCGAAAGCATTCCTTCGTGGGGGCCGAGCCACGCAGCCGACAGGAAGCGCAGCAACTCTGCAGGAGTTCGACAGAGCAGCCGCCGGACTGGAGACTTGGCGAAAGGCGGCTATCGCCGCCTTTCTGGTTGTGTGACCTAGTCTGCGCTATTCAGGTTCCAGCAGTCATATTGCACTTTCCAAGCACCATCGATCTTTACCCATACCACGACGTATTTTGCCTGCTGGCGCACACGTTGCTTCGAGGTCCGGCCCTTCACCTTCCTGGTTTCGAC
>JASHUH010000130.1 GCA_030040115.1 Acidobacteriaceae bacterium
GATATCCAAATGGCGTCTTCCTCAACGGCATCCCCATCTCCCGTCGGTGTCGCTCCCTGTCAAGTCTCGCCTGATCGCCTGTTCTTCCAATTCGTTCATCTCGAAAGAGCTCTGCGTCGACGCCAGGTTGCCGGGAATTTCCCACAAATCGCTATTCTGATTTTTGAGTACGAGAAGCGCGCCGCAGCCGCCATGTCACGGTTGCAGCACTGCCTCTCCGCGCCAAGGAGGGCCAATCCATCAAGAATCACGCGACTTCCAGAACCCGAGAAAACGCACAGTTTTAGGTGCAAAAGATCGAGAAGGGCCATATTAAACTCTTTGTTTGCCTTCGGATACGGATAACTATGTGTTTCCATAGGTTTATCGGCAAGTAGCTGAAAACACGCCACTTGGGCACCGCGAGATTTTCAGGGGGGGCGATATTAGCCAAAATAGCTACTGCCGCCCCGCCAATCACAACCCCATCGCTCCCGCGGTCCACTGCGGAAACGAGGGGCGCGGCCCATCGGGCTCGAGTTACGGGTAAATTCCCCTGATGTGCACAGCTTCGGCCACCCGGCCAATGCCCAGCATGTTCGCCGCAACACGCATCGGCAGGTTCCGATCAATGTGAATCTTCAGCACATCGTGGAATGCGGTCTTCATCACCCGCTCCAGGCGGTCATAGATGTCTTGCGCCTCCCAGAACAGGTGCTGCTCATCCTGCACCCACTCGAAGTAGGAGACCGTGACGCCCCCTGCGTTGCACAGAATGTCGGGAATCAGGAACACGCCCTTGCTTTCCAAAATTCTGTCTGCCGCCGGCGTTACCGGCCCATTGGCCGCTTCGGCCACGATGTGGGCTCGCACCGCGTCTGCGTTTTCGGCGTGAATCATGTTTTCCAGCGCCGCCGGAACTAAAATGTCGCAATCGAGCGCAAGCAGTTCGTATGGATGAATCGGCTCGCTCTCCGGGAACCCATCCACATGACCGCAAAGGGACTTCATCTGGATCAGCTCGGGAACGTTCAGGCCGTCGCGGTTGTAAACGCAGCCCGTCGAGTCGCTCACCGCAATCACCTTCGCGCCGGCGTCATGCAGCAACTGCGCAGCGATGGAGCCGGCGTTGCCAAAGCCCTGTACTACGATGCTCGATCCCTTGAGTGTCCTGTGCAGATGCTCGCAGGCCGACTCGATGGTGTTAAATACGCCTCGCCCCGTGGCTTCGTTGCGGCCCAGCGACCCGCCCAAGCCAATCGGTTTTCCGGTCACCACGCCCGGAATCGTATAGCCCTTGGTCATGCTGTAGGTGTCCATGATCCAAGCCATGGTTTGCGAATTGGTGTACACGTCCGGTGCCGGAATGTCCTGCTGGGGCCCAATCAGCGGCAGAATCGCGCTTGTGTAGCGGCGCGTCATCCGCTCCAGCTCGCCTTGCGACATGTGCTTCGGGTCGCAGGTCACACCGCCCTTCCCCCCGCCATAGGGAATATTCACGACCGCGCACTTCCACGTCATCCACGTGGCCAGCGCCTTTACTTCGTCCAGCGTCACCTGCGGGTGAAACCGGATGCCGCCCTTGGCCGGCCCGCGCGCCGTGCTGTGTTGCACCCGGTAAGCCTCAAAGCGGCGAATATGCCCGTCGTCCATGCGCACCGGCACACTCACCGTGAGCACGCGCTCGGGATACTTGATCATCTCGCGCGTGTCTTTGTCGAGGCCCAGCGCATCGGCCGCGGCGTGGAAGTTCTCCAGGGCCACGCCGTAGGCGTTCCCTGCAATCGTTGTTTTCAGCATTGCTCTTTCCTCCTTGCCCGCATCGAAAAGCCCCCCACCGCGGCGGGCCGGCTTCCGCTCAGGCCACACTTGTCTCCACCAGGCCGGCCGCCTCCTGCCCGCATGTCGGGAGCCCCTGATACACACCCAGCAGCCACCTGCGGTATGCGGGCAAGCGCCCCCGCGTAGCGTCGAAGTACAGCTGGAGCAAACGGCGCGTGAGGGGGCCGATGGCTCCGTCGCCCACGGGGCGATGATCGACGCGCACCACCGGCGCCAGACCTACCGCCGTACCCGTGAAAAAGAGTTCGTCGCAGACGTACAGCTCGCTGCGGTCCATCGAGCGCTCGACGATCTCGAGGCCCAGTTCGCCCGCGGCGAGCGTCATCACGCAGTCGCGCGTAATGCCCTCGAGCACGTTGTCGGTCACCGGCGGCGTAATCAGTTTTCCATGGCGCGCCATAAAGATGTTGCAGGTTGCGCCTTCGGCCACATGACCGTTCTCATCGAGCAGGATGGCCTCGTCGAATCCGCGGCGCCGGGCTTCGTCGCTCGCCAGGGCGCTATTGGTGTAAGCCCCGCAAATTTTGCCACGCGCCGGAATCGCATTATCTTCGACGCGCCGCCAGGAGCTGACGCCGGCGTGCAGCCCCTTTTCCGCGTGCAAATATTCGCCGAACGGCAGCGCCACGATGGCGAAGGCGTCCTGCTCATCGGGCGCTACGCCGATGCGCTCCGCGCACTTATAAGCGATGGGGCGGATGTAAATGTTGGTGCGGAAAGAATTGCGCCGCATGAGCTCGAGCGCGACCTCGCAAAGCTCTTGACAGGAAAGCGGAACCTCGATGCGCAGGATGCCGCAGTTCCGCTTCCAGCGCTCAAAATGCTCCTGTGGGCGAAGCACAAAAAGCTCTTGCGCGCGCTCATCCCAGTGGGCGCGAATGCCCTCGAAAACCCCGGTGCCGTAGTGTAACGCGTGCGTGAGGATCCCGATGCGCGCTTCGGCGAGCGGCATATATCTGCCGTTGAAATAGACGATCAGGTTCGGGTCCGCTTCCGCTTTCATTTCATGCCTCCGCGCATGGTTCCTTCGCCAACGATCCCCGCCTCAACGCATCCTTGAGAAGCTCGCGTCCGCGGGCCAGCGCGCGCTCATCCAGCTCGATCCAGCGTGGATTCTTCACCAGACGGTGCAGAGCGGCGTCAATGCTGGCCTGGGGCAGCACGCCGTCGATTTCCAGTAACGCGCCCAGCATCACCATATTCGCCGCGCGCGGATCGCCCAGTTCATCGGCCAATCGGGTGAACGGGAGCGCGAGGACGTGCACGCCGTCTCTCATGCAATCGCCAGGAAACGTATCGCCGTTGTAAATGACCCATCCGCCGCGGCGCACCGTCAGATCGAACTTACACAGCGAGGGTTCGTTCATGGCCACCAACACGCTGGGTACGCTGACCAGCGGTGAATCCACGGGCTGGCTCGACAGGCGCACATGGCAGTTCGACGTGCCGGAGCGCATCTCCGGCCCGTACGACGGCAGCCAGGAAACTTCAAGGCCCGCGACCAGACCTGCTTCCGCCAGCACCTCGCCGAGCAACAGCACGCCTTGTCCTCCGAAACCTGCGATGCGCACCTGAAGATCGACATTGGTTTCGCGCGCCAGCATGCATCCATTGCCCGTGGGCAAGTCCTCCTCGGCCAAGCCGAGAAGACGCGGGATCTCGTCGAGAGCTGGAGCTGGCTGAGACGCTGGACGCAGCGCAGCTTCCTTGGTGTGATCACGAAAGACGCCCAACGGAAATGTCTTCTCCATCACGTCTCGCACCCAGCGCTGCGCGTCGACGGGATTCATTTTCCAAATCGTCGGGCAGGGCGCGAGCACTTCAACCAGCGAAAAGCCCAATCCGCGCGCCTGGTCTTCGACAGCGCGGCGGATGGCTCGGGTGGCTTGCGCAATCTGTTTATTGTCGCCCAGGCCCACGCGCTCGATGTACACCGGCGCCTCGAGCGTGGCCAGCAGCTCGCTCACATGGAGCGGATAACCTTCGTTCGCGGCGCGCCGGCCTTCGGGCGTGGTCGTGCTTTTTTGGCCGATCAGCGTGGTGGGCGCCACCTGTCCGCCAGTCATGCTGTAGATGGCGTTATTGACAAAGATGACGGAGATATTTTCGCCGCGATTAGCCGCGTGCAGAATCTCCGCTGCGCCAATTGCCGAGAGATCGCCATCGCCTTGATAGCTAATGACAATGCTCCCTGGCCGGCTGCGCTTCATCGCGGTAGCGACAGCGGGCGCGCGCCCGTGCGCGGCCTGCACGTTGCCCACGTCGAAGTAATAGTAGGTGAAGACAGAGCAGCCCACAGGGCCGATAAGAATGGTCCGGTCCTGGACGTCAAGTTCGTCGATGGCGCGAGCCAGCATCTTATGAATGATTCCGTGGCCGCAACCGGGACAATAGTGAGTCTGGTGTTGCAGCTCCTCTTTCCGCGCGTAGCGCGCGTAGAAGGATTTGGCCCTCCCTTGCGCGACTGTGTATTCCTGAACCGCTTCGCTAGGCATGCGCCATTCGCTCCTCTCCGATGAGCCGCAGCGCCTGTTCACGCACCAGCTGGAGCACTTCATCGTGGGACGGCGCGTTGCCGCCCACGCGGCTGAAAAACTCGATCGGGCAGGCGCCGTTCAGCGCGAGGCGCACATCCTCGAGTAACTGGCCGTTGCTCATCTCCACGACGACAAAAACGCGGGCGCGCGAGGCGAGATGTTGGAAATGTGCAATGGGAAACGGATAGAGCGTGATCGGCCGCAGCAGCCCCACAGGCAGGCCATTGGCGCGCGCCTCGGCGGTAACCGCCTTCAGAATGCGCCCTACAATGCCGTAGCCAACGAGCACGATCTCCGCATCCTCGGCATGCCACTCTTCCGCGCAGGCTTCGCGCTGCTCGGCGAGCTTGTACTTGGCTTCGAGCGCGAGCACGTGCGCTTCCAAATCGTCGCAGCCCATGTGCAGCGAGGTAATCAAATTGCCGCGCGTGGCCGCCGTGCCCGCAACCGCCCACGCGGGCATGGGAGCTTCGATAGCCCTTTGCGGAAACTCGACCGGCTCCATCATCTGGCCGACAAAACCATCCGCGAGCACGAAAACCGGGTTGCGGTAACGGTCCGCCAGTTCGAAGGCCAGCGCGGTCAAATCGGCCATTTCCTGCACGGAATGCGGCGCCAGCACGATGGTCCGGTAGTTGCCGTGGCCGCCGCCTTTCACCACCTGGTGGTAATCGCCCTGCTCGGAACCAATGTTGCCCAGGCCCGGCCCGCCGCGCGTAATGTCGGCAACGACGCATGGCAACTCCGCACCGGCCATGTAGCTGATGCCTTCTTGCATCAGGCTGATGCCGGGCCCGCTGGATGCGGTCATGGCGCGCACGCCCGCGGCCGCCGCGCCGTAGAGCATGTTGATCGCCGCCACTTCGCTTTCCGCTTGCACAAAGACGCCGCCAGCCCTGGGCATATAGAGCGCCGCAGCCTCGGTGATCTCACTGGCCGGTGTAATCGGATAGCCATAAAATCCGCGACAACCGGCGAGGATGGCGCTTTTGACGATGGCTTCGTTGCCTTTCATCAGTTGCTTGCGCATGAGATCGCCTCCTCGATCCCGGCGTTTGCGTGGCCCGAAGCTTCCACGTGTCGAACCGCGGCGCGAAATACAGTAATCGCGCCCGGCTCCGGGCAAACCATGAAGCAAACTCCGCATCCGGTGCAGCCTGCCCCCGCAAAGATGGCGGTTCGATAACCGAAATGATTCAGCTCCTCACTCATGGCGATGACTTTGGGAGGGCAGGCTTCGATGCACAATCCACACCCTTTGCACTCCTCCCCGTCGATCCGGAGCCAGCCGCGATCCTGCTTTTTCGTTTCGATTCTTTCCCCTTTCACCATTCCTTCACCTTCTTCGGCGCATTCCGGCCTTTAAGCACAGGCGGCCACGGCTTTTTCGCGGTTCAGGTAATGCGAGCGCGCGGCAAAATCCTCCAATTCGGCTTGAAAGCGCGGCTCGGCGATGGCGATCAGCGCCTCGGCGCGCTCACGCAGCGTCTTTCCGTGCAGATAAGCGACGCCATGTTCGGTGACCACGTAATGGATATCGGCGCGCGAGGTCACCACCCCCGCGCCCGGCTCGAGCACCGGCACAATCCGCGACAATGCGCCGTTGCGCGCCGTCGCGGGCAATGCGATGATCGGCACTCCGCCTCGTGAGCGAGCGGCCCCGCGAATAAAGTCGATTTGGCCTCCGAATCCGCTATACGGCTTGGTTCCCATGGAATCTGCGCAAACCTGGCCGGTGAGGTCGATTTGCAGCGCCGAGTTGATGGCCACCATGCGGTCATTTCGCGCCACCACGAAAGGGTCGTTCGTATAGCTGATTGAACGGAATTCGAAGCTGGGATTTTCGTGGATAAAATCGAAGAGCCGCTGCGTGCCTAGAACGAAGGCCGCAACCGCCTTGCCGCGGTGCAGAGATTTTCGCTCCCCGTTTATGACGCCCGACTCCATCAAATCAATAACGCCATCGGGGCACATCTCCGT
>JASHUH010000131.1 GCA_030040115.1 Acidobacteriaceae bacterium
TCATGCTCGACACCCTTGATGGGGCAGCGACGGGCCTTGCTCGTCCGTCGCCGCTCGCACTCTATCTCCAGGTGATCAATACTCTCCTGGCCTCGACGGCAAGCCCTTCAAGCAACGACGTGACCAGACGTCTCATTCGGCGCGATGAGGTGATCGAAGAAACATCGGAATCCGCCTTTCTGGACCGCTTGGTCAGCCTGGCCAGGGAACGCGGACTGGCGAAAACTGCATCGCAGCTTCGGTTCATCCTCGTCCAGGTTGCAGCAGTTCAGCGAGCCTACGAATACGAAAAATTCAGCATCACGCCCTTGCCACGCCCGAATGAGGTGGAAGCCTGCTACGTCCGTAATGCCGGCGGTGTGTTTCTGGGACAGTTGGAGCCATTCTTCAATCTGGATGGGGTTGTGATCGATCGCTCCGACCACTGGCAGGAGTGGGCCGCGCACCTCACCAATTTCCGCCGAATCGATGTATCGTCGACCAGTCACATGGCGCTGTTGATGGAAAAGGAACCCCTGTCAGCGATTCTCGAACTCTGTGGCACGTTGTATGGGAACAGGAGCGTTCAAACCTCTCCGGATCCTGATCTCGTCGCTCATTAGAGCAGAACCAATCTTGCTATATCCCGGTGAGTGGAATTGAGGCAAGTTGGAGTTGGCGATCTCCGCGGAGCTTGAACGATGCCGTTGGCTTATTCCGATGATTTGCGCAGGAAGTTGTTGGAGGCTTACGAAGCCGGCGCCGGCAGTCTTCGCCAGTTGGCCATCCAGTTCCGGGTCAGCTGGGGCTACACGAAGAAGATGCGCATGCATCAGCTGCAAACGGGCGGCAAGGTGCGCGTCGAACAGAAACGCCGTGGCTATCCCAGCCGTGTCGACGCAGCCGACCGGGAGCGGTTGTGCGCCTGGTTGGGCGAGCAGCCCGACCTGACCGACGAGGAGTTGCGTCGGCGCTTGGCGGCAACCGGTGTTACGGTCTGCGCCAGCCGCGTCGGACAACTGCTTCGCCAGATGGGCATGCGGCGTAAAAAAAATCGCTCCACGCGGCGGAGCGCGACACCGAGGCCAACCTCCGGCGGCGCGAGGGGTTCCGTGAACAGATCGGCGCCATCGAGCCGGAACGGTTGATTTTTCTGGACCAAAGCGGTGTGACCACGCAGATGATGCGCCTCTATGCCCGCTGCCAGGGTGGCGGGCGCATCCATGAGGGCGCGCCGCAAGGCCACACGGGAAGGTGCTGACCACGCTGGGCGCCATGAGCCTCGAAGGCATGGTGGCAACCATGACCGTCGAGTCCGCCACCGACGGCGACGTCTTCGAGGCCTTTCTGGAGCAGGTGTTGTGCCCGAAGTTGGAGGCGGGCGATGTGGTGGTGATGGACAACCTGAACGTGCATAAGATGGACCGCGTGCGCCAGTTGATCCAAAGCACACACGCCCGTCTGCTCTACCTGCCGCCTTACTCGCCTGACCTCAATCCCATTGAAAAAGCCTGGTCGAAGTTCAAACAGTTCCTGCGCTCAGCCAAGGCACGCACCGCCGAAGCTCTGGATCAAGCCGTCACCGACGCACTCAAAACCATCACCGCCGAGAACGCAATAGCCTGGTTCCGTCACTATGGCTATGGGATACAGCAGGCTTAATTCTGCTCTAATCCGCTGCCTGGCGGGCTCCCCTCGAAAGAGTGGGGAGTCCTACTTAATTTTCCGAGCGGAACCCGGCCAGTCGATATTCTGATTCTCGACCCCAATTATCAATATCCTGGCAACTCTCTGCGTTACCTCAACGGCGATCTGAGCGACGAGGTCTACATGGACCTGCTTCAGCTTCCTTCGGGACCGGGCGGAGGTGGGACACCACAAGCATCGACACCCCCGTCCCTAAATGTCTGGGTCGATGAACAGTACAATTGGAATCCGAATCAAAAGGAAGCCGTTCGGAACTTGATCTTCAATTACGCTCTCATCGTCGGACCTTCGATGGTTACCGGGCAGGTGCCGCAACACTTGCACGAGGTGGCGCAGAACTGGATGACTGCCGCACGAAAGATTGGTGTCCCGGAGGAAGCGCTAAGAAATGTAGCACAAAGACAAGTCGCGCGATCCTACAGCGCCTCATCGTAAGATCGGGGCGGAGGGGACGACTATTCGACAATTGACTAATTTGGGCGTGCTTCACTACTCATGCTTTTGAGCTGTGATACGGGAGTTAAGCTGTCTGAGACGAGATTGAAGTTCTGCCAAGTCTTCGGCAGCGCTCATTTCATTGCACACCTCCAAAGAAGCGTTGAATGCATCTCGAGCCTGCTCCAGTCGTTCTACGTTCGGGACACGTTCTCCAACCATCTGAAGAGTCAAACCTAGTTTGTAGTTGATATTTGCCCAAGCAAGTGGCACGCGATCATGCGTCTGTTCTTCCAAGGCGGCGCGATACGCCGCTATTGCTTCCTCCAGTCGTAGGGTTCCGCCTTCCCGCTCTCCTATGACTCGAAGCGCATTTCCCAGATTCGCCTTCATGACTGCCCAATCGTGCGGCATGCGCTCCCGCGGCCGCTCTTCCAACGCGGCACAAAAAGCGATAACAGCTTCTTCCAGTCGCGCCGTTCCGTTTTCGCGCTCGCCTAGAACCGGTCTCATAGACCTCGGTGATCACCGTAAATCCGGGCATAGGTTATCAGTTCAAAACCGGCCAACGGGATTGGCCGCAGACGTGATTGTTTTACCGCGCCTGAGTATCTTTGGGCAAGGCGTGGATTGCTTCGCCGGAACTGGTTGCGCTGTTCAAGCTGTCCGGCAATGTGCTACGGTTGTATTCGCTCCGCCGGGGTCGCGCCTTGCGGAGTGATCCAGGGTCGATGACACGGGGCTGGCTCCGAAGGAATCGGTAATCGAGGCCCTCTGCGGTTTGCCCGATGGGCTGGCTGGCGGAGGGTTTCGTGTTCTTAGCCAACATTCCTAAGGTGAGGCTCCGGCGTAGGAGGCTTCTGGATCACGAGTCGCGACGCCGCCGGGCGTTCTTTGCCCGGCATCCTCATTGCCTTTGCTTTTGTCATTGGCTGTCACCCGGACTGCTGGTTTTGGTGCGCCAACTGCGCGGGCCGCATTTGACGATGTGTCCGTGGTGCAGCAACCGGTCGAGCCTGGCGGTGACGGCGGCGCTGTCGCCCAGCAGCTTGCCCCAGTCGTCGACGGGCCGGTTTGAGGTCAGCAGCGTGCTGGCGCGTTCGTAACGGCGCATGATGATTTCCAGCAGTTCCTCGGCGGCAGTCAGCGGCAACGTGCGCATGCCGAGGTCGTCGATGATCAGTAAGGGCGCGGTGGAGAGTAGTTCCATGTGCTCTTTGCGTTTACCGTCCAACGCGGCGTCGGCCAGCTCTTCCAGCAGGATGTGGGCTTCTCGATAGAGCACGCGGTAGCCCTGCTGGATGACGGCGTGGCCGATGGCCTGGGCAAGATGACTCTTGCCGCTCCCGGGCGGACCGGCGAACAAGGAGTCCTCGCGTCGCTCTATCCAGCCCGCTGCGGCCAGATCGAAGATAAGACTGCGATTCATCTTGGGATTGAACTGGAAGTCGAAGTTGTCCAGGCGTTTTTCGGCATCGCGGAACCGCGCCTGCTTGTGGCGTCGTTCCAGCAGCCGTTTGCTGCGGCAGTCGATCTCGTCGGAGACCAGCGTCGAGATCAGGTCGATGGGCGCCATGTGATCGGTCTGCGCCTGCAGCAGGCGCGTCTCCAGCACGGCCACCATGCCACCCAGCCGCAGCTGATGCAGAGCACGACTAAGTTCGATCAGGTTCATGCTTGGGTTCCTCGAATTGGATTCGTTGTTGGATCAGGTCGCGATACTGGATCAGCTCGCGGATCAGGGGATCGACTTGCTTCAGGCTCAGAGGGGCTTGCGGATTACGCTCCAGGTAAGCTGCTTCCACCTCGACACAACCATCCAGGTGAACCGTGCGCTGGCCGTACTGGTAGTAGCGGAACGGCTCCAGCGGCAACGCCTGCAGCGCGGGCTTCTCTTCGGCGAACATCGCCGCCACTTGTCGCTTGGTCCGGCCGTGGATGCGCGTGTCGGCCCAGTGTTCTTCCCAGTGGTCAAGATAGGCCTGGGCTTCTTCGAGGCTCTCGAATCGCTTGCCCTTGAGCGGCGTCTTCTGCGCATGGCCCACGCCACTCTCGACCTTGCCCTTGCGATCCGGGTCGCGCACCCGGCATGGCAGGGCGGTCACGCCGTAGTGCGCCAGAACGTCACGATACAGAGGATTCAGGCGGGGATCGTAGATGTCGGCCGACAACACGCCTTCGCGAAGATTGTCCGGAACCACGATCCGCGTGCTGCCGCCCAGCCGCCGAAACGCTTTCTCGTGCAGCTCGGCCCACACTCGCGTGCTCGAACGGAACACCAGCAGCCGCACCGATTTGCGGCTGTAGCCCAGCGTCAGCACGAACAGCCGCGTGCGCCGGTACTTGCCGCTGTCCGAATCGCGCACCATCGGCCCCGCGCCGTAATCGACTTGGCGCTCTTCACCTGGCGCGGTCTCGATGATCGCCCGCGCTTCCGGCGATGAGGCGTCACGCAGCGTGCGCACGAAACGCTGCACGCTCTGATAGCCGCCTGCGAACCCGTGCCGATCGACCAGGTCCTGCCAGATCCCCATCGCGTTCCGGCCACGCTCAAGCTCAAGCGTGATCGTTTCCCGGTACGCTTCACTGGCGCTCGCCGAACTCTTCGCAGGCGGCTCCGTCGGCCCCATCGCCGGTAAAAAGTCGGTGATCCCTTCGTTGCCCGGTTTTGCATCTACTGCTTGATCCAGGCCGCCAGAGTCGGTGATCACCGCGTTGGCCGGTTTTGCCGGAGGCTTGCGTCGTCCCCAGCCTCCTGGCGCCCGCAACGCGATTCCGGCCGACCGCAGGTAATCGCCTGTCGTCTCGCGACGCACTCCGGTCGCCTTCTCGATCCCTCGCAGAGACCAGCCCAGGCGCCCCAGCGCGATCACTTGTTCCCGCTTCTCTTTGCTCAAGACATTACCCATGCCAACCGAGACTAGTTTCCCTCGGTCGGAGCTAATGTCTAGGGCCTCCCGCTATGGCCGCTTTTGAAGTGATAACCCATGGCCGCTTTTGGGTGATCGCCAAGGTGCCAGCCGTGCCACAGCCACAGAGTGAGCAGATGCCGGATTTCGGGCACGCTGCGAGGAACTTTGTTGAGAGAAGGTTTTTTCTCCCCGGCGCGCAGCGCCGTCAGCACCGCCAGGGCCAACATGGACAAGGGGATGTGCCGATACCAGCCCCGCCAGCGCCGGACTTCGTAGTGGTCCAATCCGCACTCGCTCTTGGCCATCTGAAAGGCGCTCTCCACCGCCCAGCGCCGTCCCGCCACGGCCGCCAGCGTCTTCAGGGTGCTTTGCTTTTTGCGCGCATAGGTGAAATAGAAAGCGTACTCCGGCTTTGCGTCCAGGCTGCGCCGCACCAGCAGAGTATGTTCCCAACCCTCGCCCTTCGCCCAGGGGGCCAAGGCCCAGTCGTAGAGCCTCTCTCCCTTGGCGCCCTGGCCGGCAGAAAGACGTTTCCAAGCCCGCTTGGGCAGCTTGTTTGCGATCTCATCCACGCGGTGCTGGCGCAGGTCCTGCCGCCACAAGCGCTGATCCGCGGCTACGGCCAACACAAAAGGCTGGCGACGTCCTTCCAGCCAGCGGCGCAGCTTACTGTCACGGCCATAAACCTCATCCCCTGCTACCCAGCCACAGGGTACCCCGTCCTGGAAGGCACGTTCCAGCATCCGCTTGCCCAGCATCGGTTTGGTCGCAAACGGGACTCCTTCGGGTATGCCGGCGGCCCGGCAGCGCGGCCCATCCTCTACCCAATCCCGGGGAAGATACAACTCGCGGTCCAGCAGAACATAGCCTCGTTCGCCGGCATAACGAAGAAACACGCCTACCTGGCTGTTCTCGATCCGCCCTGCCGTGCCACTGTACTGGCGCTAAACCCCGGCAGAATGGATGCCCTTCTTCACAAATCCCGTCTCGTCCAGAACCAGCACCGCATCCCCGCTGCCCAACTGTTCCTGCACATACTCGCTGAGGCGTGCCTGGACTGCACTGGTGTCCCACCGCGAGCGATCCAGTAAATACTGCATCCCCTAGGGAGACGTTTCCCTGCCCACTCCGCCACCTGCCAACTGTTCTTCCGCTCACAGCCGCTCAGCAGACCTTCCAGATACGCCAGACTCCGCTCCCGCACCTCCCAGCGCGCAAACAAATCTCCCAGCCCCTGATGCAACCCCACCAGCTCGCCTTTCCACCCTGCTAGCGATGGCTTCATCGCTCCCGCGGACAGTCGGCCCTGAGCAACTTTAGCTTATCACTCACAATTACAACTGTAGTACTAAGAAGCGCTTGCAGCCCGCCCGAAGACGGTTGGCGGCGCCGGAAACTTAGCGCAGGAGTGAGCGACGGCCCCCGCATGGGAAAATAATGATCATGGAAAGCGCTAGCTTGCAAGCGAAATCGCAAAGCATGGTGACCCTTGACGAGATTCGGGCGGCGGCGGCGCGCATTGCTTCCGTCGCCGTGAGAACGCCGATGGTGCGTGCGTCCTTTCCGGGGGTCGCAGGGCCTGGAACGGGGCGGGAGAACTGGCTTAAAGCCGAGAGCCTGCAACCGATTGGGGCCTTCAAGGTGCGCGGGGCGGCGAACAAGATACTGCAGTTGACGCCGGCCCAGATTGCCCGCGGGGTGATTACCTATTCGAGCGGCAATCATGCGCAGGGCGTGGCCTATGTGGCGCGCGAGGTGGGCGCGAAGGCGGTGATCGTGATGCCCGCGAACGCACCCGCCATCAAGCGCGCGGCAACGCTGGCGCTGGGCGCGGAGATTGTGGATGTGGGCTTGGCGTCGAGCGAACGGCTGGCGGTGGCCGAACAATTGGTGCGCGAGCACGGGTATGTGGTCGTTCCGCCGTATGATGACGAGCAGATTATTGCCGGGCAGGCGACATGCGGGCTGGAGATTGCCGAAGCGCTCCCGGATTTGGATTTGGTGGTGGCTCCGGTTTCAGGCGGAGGGCTGTTGAGTGGAGTGGCCGCAGCGGTCAAACAGCTTCAGCCGCGGGCGAAGGTTTTCGGCATTGAGCCGGAGCTGGCAGGCGACACAGCCGAAAGCTTTCGCACGGGCCGAATCGTAACCTGGCCGGCGGAGCTCACCAGCCGCACCATTGCGGATGGATTGCGCACCCAAAGCGTGGGCGAGCGGAATTTCTCTCATATCCAGGCGTTTGTGGACGGCATTGTGACCGTGAGCGAGGCCGAGATTCGCGCCGCGATGCGGTCCATTGTGACCACGACGCGCCTGGTTCCCGAGCCCAGCGGCGCGGTGGCCGCGGCCGGGCTGCTCTTTCACGGGCATGAATTGCCGCCCTATCGAAGAGCTGTAGCGGTGGTGAGCGGCGGCAATGTGGAT
>JASHUH010000132.1 GCA_030040115.1 Acidobacteriaceae bacterium
AGGTGAAACCCGCTCGGGTGGAGTTGCTGGTGGTGGCGGTGAACGCGGTTCTGGTGGGAGCCGACAGGTTTGCGGAGATCGAGTTATGGGCCGAGGAAAAGCTGGAGTGGCGGCGCGGTTACCTGCAGTTGCCGCACGGCATTCCCTTCCACGACACCTTTGGACGCATCTTCGGGCTTTCCGCGCTGAACTCCTCGGACTCCAATGACGTTCATGCGATTGCCCTGGGGACTGCCTCACGGGTGAGACGATGCGCATGTTAAGTGACTATAATCACAAGTAGAGCGTATCGGACGCTTCTCTAAGAATCTCGATCTGAAGGGAATCCCGCCACATGGCGACTGGAGACCTGGCCCTGGGTCAAGAACAGGGCACCCTCAGCGCGCGCCAGCGCGTCGTCAACGACTTCAGCATCATCGTAGCCACGGTCAACGGTTCCGGCTCGCAATCCGCCAATAGCGTGCTGCTGAAAAGCATCTTCGGAATGGGAATTCCCGTCAGCGGGAAAAACCTGTTTCCCTCGAACATCGCCGGACTGCCGACCTGGTACACCATTCGCGCCAGCAAAGACGGCTACGTGGCCCGCAAGCGCGATTCGGAAGTGCTGGTGGCGCTCAACCCCGAGACCGCCCGGGAAGACATGATGGCGCTGCCCTCGGGCGGCGTGGCCATCTACGAGGAGCACCTGAACCTGAAGCAGTATCGCAGCGACGTGGTCTGCTACCCGGTTCCGTTCGACAAGATTACGGCCGCGGTTTGCCCGGAAGCCAAGCTGCGCAAGCTGGTCAAAAACATGGTCTACGTGGGCGTGGTGGCGCAACTGCTCGAAATCGATCGCGCCGTCGTAGAAAAGGGCGTGAAAAAGCAGTTCGCCAAAAAGCAGAAAGTCTTCGACCTGAACTTCGGCGCCGTGAAGGCCGGCTTCGATTACGCGCAGACCACCTTTACCAAGCAGGATCCGTTCTTCGTGCAGGCCATGAACCAGACCGCAGGCAAAATCGTCATTGACGGCAATGCCGCCTGCGGCATGGGCGCGGTTTTTGCCGGCGCCACGGTGGTCGCCTGGTATCCCATTACGCCCTCCACGTCGCTGATCGAGGCCACCACCGATCTGCTGAAAAAATTCCGCGTCACGCCGGAGGGCAAGGCGACTTTTGCCGTCGTCCAGGCCGAGGACGAATTGGCCGCCATCGGCATGGTGCTGGGCGCGGGTTGGGCCGGCGCGCGCGCCATGACGTCCACCTCCGGACCCGGCATCTCGCTGATGGCCGAGTTCGCCGGCCTGGGTTACTACGCCGAACTTCCCGGCGTGATCTTCGATGTGCAGCGCACCGGGCCCTCCACCGGCATGCCCACGCGCACGCAGCAGGCCGATCTGCTCTCCGTCGCGTTTCTCTCGCACGGCGACACCAAGCACGTGGTCCTCTTGCCGGGCTCGGTAAGGGAGTGTTTCGATTTCGGCTATTCCGCCTTCGATCTCGCCGAGCGGCTGCAGACCCCCGTCTTTGTCCTCAGCGACCTGGACCTGGGCATGAACAACTGGATGTCCGATCCCTTCGAGTACCCCGATAAGCCCCTCGATCGCGGCAAAGTGCTTACCGCCGAAGAGCTCGAGCGCCTGGGCAGCTTTGCCCGCTATCGCGACGTGGACGGCGACGGCATCGGCTGGCGCACGTTGCCCGGAACCATGCATCCCAAGGCGGCTTATTTTACGCGCGGCTCCGGGCACAATGAAAACGCGGGCTACACCGAAAAGCCGGACGAGTATCAGGCGGTGATGGACCGGCTGGCGCGCAAATTCGAGAACGCGCGCAAACTGGTTCCCGCGCCGGCCACCTTCCGTGACGGAACCTCGAACGTCGGCTTTCTCGCCTTCGGCACCACTGACTTCGCGCTGCGCGAGAGCCTCGACGAGCTGAAAAACGACTACGGCAAAACCGTGGATTACATGCGCATCCGCGCTTATCCATTCGCGCACGAGATTCACGACTTTGTGGCTTCGCATGAACGCGTTTACGTGGTGGAGCAGAACCGCGACGCCCAGCTCGCCAGCCTGCTCAAGCTCGACCTGCCCGCCGATCAGGTGACGAAACTGCGCAGCATTCTGCACTACAACGGATTGCCTATCGATGCGCGCACCATCACCGAAGAGTTCGCAACCCGGGAGGGCCTGTAGAGGCCGAAGAACAACCACAGATCCTTCGACTGCGCCGTTCGCACAAAGCGCGAGCGGCTCCGCTCAGGATGACAATCATATCGTAAATAACTATAAATAAACAATATATTTTATTACAACATCCCATACAACCTATGCACAGCCACTAAGAATCAATAGGTTATACGAGGAATCTGCACGGAAACTGCACAGAACGGAATAAACAGCAGGAGGCAATATGGCCTTCATCACCGAGAAAGAGGAGCTGAAACCCGGACTGATTCTTTTCCGGCGCGGCGACGTGGAACATCGAATGTGGTATTGCCGCATGAAGATGCCGAAGGCCGACCGCTACAAGACGGTTTCCCTCAAGACGGCTGATATTGGCGCAGCCCGCGAGCGGGCCTTCGACCAGGACGCGGACGTGCGGTTCCGCATCAAGCATGACGTTCCGGTGTTCAACCGCCCCTTCCGCGACGTAGCGCGAGAGTATCTGTTGACGCAGGAAGCGCGGGCAAAGCGTGGAGAGATCAGCGCCGCGCGGCCCAAGAAACTCCGTGCCG
>JASHUH010000133.1 GCA_030040115.1 Acidobacteriaceae bacterium
CGCCGGTGAGACTTGGATCGACAACCAGTCGGTAAATTGGGTGATTGAGGCGTATCGAGCCCAGGCCGCCGCTTTGGTCAGTCCCCGCAGTCAACCCCGCCTCTCACCCAAAGAGATGTCGATTATCGCCTGCATCACCCAAGGCAAGCGCAACAAAGAGATTGCCTTTCAATTGGGCACTACCGAGCAGGTGATCAAGAATTATCTGCGTAAGATTTATGACAAGCTAGGCGTCTCGGACCGGCTGGAACTGGCGCTCTATTGCTTGCACAACAAGATTGTGCAGGCCGAAATGGACGAAGAATTGGTGGCGCAAAAAGTCATTCGCGACTGACGGCGCTTCTTCTCTCCGCAGCCGGCGCGCTCCTGCCTGCCGTTGCCTCTCCATTGCAATCGCATTCGGGCGCTTGGGTGTGGTTCCCGGCGTCTCGCGCCAGCTCCAGCAGACGGTTCAGCTCAACCAGATTCTCCGACTTCATGCCGCCGAGCAGGCTTTTGGGAAGTTGCTCGACCACCGGATCCATGGCTCGCAGAAGTTCGAGGCCAGCGCCGGTAATTTGCGTCCACACCATGCGCCGGTCGCGCCGGTCGCGGCGTTGCCGCGCGAACTTGAGCGCCTTCAGGCGGTTCAAAAGCCGGGTGATGTCGGGCTCCGCGGTCACCATGCGGCTGCCGATGGCCGCGCACGTGAGCCCTTGGGGCTGCGCGCCGCGCAAAATACGCAACACGTTGTACTGTGTCAAAGTCACTCCCCAAGCGCGTATTCCAAGCTGAAGCCGGCGGTGCAGGCAATCGGCGGTGCGCAGTAGATTCAAAAGCGTTTCTTCTTCCCGACTGGAAAAGGGCGCCGCTTGCTCGATTTCGATTTTCAAACTCACCATGTCGTCCCCGGGGAAACCTCTTTTCCGCTGCCGTATTTCCTCGCCGGAGTGCCCTGTCCTTCGGCGCCGTGCTCTCGAAATGATGTTAGACGCAGGCGCTTGCTGCAAACGGCATTCACATTTTTGTGAAACATTCTCCGCATGTGCGCAGCAAGCGAAGAAAATGTTTGATGGCCCGATGAATCTTCGCCGGGCTTCAAAGGCGATGATCGTACCATATAATGGGACAAATGTTGGGATGAAAGTGCGAAGCCGTTATTTTGAAAGGAATTGCTGCTTCCGCAAAGTCTTGGCGACCGCGAGGCTTCACAAACTCGGCATTCCGGGATTAAGATAGCGGCATCGTTGCGAATCCCGCTTGGCCAGCGATGCATTGTTCGAATTAATTTCTTAAATCGCCATTGTTGCGAGATCGATCCGGTCTTTGAAGTGCGCAGCGATTCGCATCCCCTGAATGGAAACCTGACCCGGAGGATGGGCCATGTCGGAGTCTGACGATCTGAAGCAAAACGACGGTGCGACCAAGACGGTAACCAGGCGCAATTTCATCCTGGGAGTCATTGCCGGTGGCGCAGTAGTGAGCGCGGCGAGTTATCGCTTTCTTGCCCCATCGCGGCGCCAATTGCCTGGCGCGGGCGAACGCCTGATCACGCTCTATGTAAACGGCAAGTCACGCCGGGTGGACGTGATGAAGCAGGAAACCCTGGCCTGGACCCTGCGGTACAAACTGGGTTTGACGGGCACCAAGCTGGGATGCGACCGGGCCGAGTGCGGTTCGTGTACGGTACTGATCGACGATGTGCCGTACTATAGCTGCTCCGTGCTCACGCACACCGTGCGCAACCGGCAGGTAACCACGATTGAAGGCCTGGCCGCAGCGGACGGCAAACTCCATCCGGTGCAGCAGGCGGTGGTCGATGAGCAGGGCTTCCAGTGCGCGTACTGCATGACGGGCTTCATCATGTCGGCAGTGGGATTCTTGAAGACCAACCCCAATCCCACACGAGCCGAAATGGCGCAGGGGGTGTCGGGTAATCTTTGCCGGTGCCAGGACTACAGCAAGATTCTCGATTCCATGATGCGCGCAGCGGAATACACCAGGAGGGCTTGAGCATGCCGGCAGTTGAATTGACGAAGGCGGAGAGCCTGAAGCCGATCCCGTTTGGTACAGGCTACAAACTGATTGGGCACGATTTCTCAACCAACGACCTGGTGGCGAAAGTTACGGGCGCGTCGAGGTATGCCGAGGATTTCCGCGCGGAAGGCATGTTGTTCTGCCGCCTTGTGCTCAGTCCCATGCCCCACGCGCGGGTGAAGCGGATCAACGCGGATAAGGCGCTGGCGATGCCGGGCGTCAAGGGAATCCTTACCCCGTCTGAAGTTCCCGGCCACGCCAACTATGTGAATGATAACGGCACCATGATCAAGGCCGATCGCTTCAGCGAGCTGGCGCTGGCTGACGAGCCTATGTACCAAGGTGAACCGATTCTGGCGGTGGCGGCCGTGGATGAGCTGACCTGCGCCGAGGCGATCGAGAAGATCGAGATCGAAATGGAGCCGCTGCCGTTTAACACCGATCCGCTGGACAGTCTGCGGCCGGGCAGCGCCAATGCCCGTGAAGAGGGCAATGTGTGGGTTCCAAACCCGCCTCCAAGCAGGGAATCGCAGCTGGCGGCGGTCAAATGGACCGACGAGGATTTTGCTGCAGAGAGAGAAGGCAAATTGCCGATGGGCCACGCGCCCGAGGAGTGGTCCTATGGCGACCTTGACGCCGGGTTCAAGAACGCCGCGCTGGTGCTGGACGAAACCTTCTCGACAGAAGATGTGAGCCACCAATGCCTGGAGCCGCGCACCACGATGGCGTTCTGGCAGAACGGCAAGCTCTATTTGTATACCGGCACGCAGAGCACGATGCAGACCGTCCCGGCGATTGCCCGCTGGATGCACATGCCCGAAGACAAGGTGGTCTTCATCAGCGAGTACACCGGTGGCGGGTTCGGCAGCAAGATCACGGGCGCGCTTACGCTGGTTATACCGGCGCTGCTGTCGAAGAAGCTCAATGCTCCGGTGATGATGCGGGTCAGCCGCGAGGAAGAGCATTTTATCGGGCGCGCCCGGCCGGGCATCCGCGCGCGCACCAAGGTCGGGTTCGCGAAAGACGGCCGCATTACGGCCTTAGACATGTTCCTGGTGTCGGACGCGGGCTCGTATGGCTCGAACGGCGACGGCGGCGCCTGCGGCCAAATCACATCACTGCTTTATCAGCCGCCGGCTATGCGTTGGCGCAACATCACCGTGGCCACCAACACGCTTCCGCGCAGCGCGCAGAGCGCGCCTGGCGGCATGCAGGCCATCGCCATCATCGAACCGATTCTCTCCAAGGCCGCACGCAAGCTCGGCGTGGACCAGGTTGCCTTGCGGCGCGTGAATTGTCCCGAGGGCAAGGCGCAGTACGGGCCGCCCGGCCCTGGCGGCAAACGCGCGTACGTGACCAGCTGCTATCTGAAGCAGGCGCTGGACGAGGGCGCAAAGCAATTCAACTGGAGCGCGCGCGTGGCGCGGCCCAAGCAGAGCGGCACAAAAGTGCGCGGCGTGGGTGTGGCGCTGAGTTGCTATCACGGCGGCACCACCGGGTTTGACGGCCTCATCGTGATCACTCCGGAGAACCGAGTGCGCGTCTACACCGGCATCGGCAACCTGGGCACGGAAGCCTTTGTTGACGTGCACCGAGCCGCGGCGGAGATACTCAATGCGCCCTGGAGCGCGGTGGACATTGTCTGGGGCGACACTTCGAAGAACCTTCCCTATTCCTGCCACTCCGGCGGCAGCCAGACCATTCACGCCATGACGCGCGCCGGGCACGCGGTGGCCCTGGAATGCGCGCAAAGGCTCAAGGAGGTCGCGGCAAAATCGCTGGGCGGGCAGCCGGTCGATTACGAGGTAGCTAATCTGCGCGTCGCGCGGAAAGGCGGCGGCGCGGGGATGAGCTTTGCGGAGGCGGCGAAGGCTGCCATCAAGCTGGGCGGCATCTACGATGGCCATGACGTGAATCCCGCGGTCAACATGTACACCAAGCACTCGGTTGCTGGGCACGCGGGCGAGGGACTCGTCGCCTCAGCGACCGATAACTACCCGCACGACGGCGATTCCTTTTCCTTCCTGGCTTGCTTTGCCGAGGTGGAAACCGACGTGGAGACCGGCAAGTACCACATCACCGACTACATGGGTTATGCCGACGTAGGCACAGTGATCCATCCGGCCGCGCTCGGCGGCCAGGTTCTGGGCCGTTCGGTGCTGGGAATGGCGCACGCCATCGGCCAGAAGTGGGTGATCGATCCGCAATACGGGATCACCGTGGCCGAGCGTTTCTACACCAACAAGCCTCCCACGATTCTGGACGTGCCCGTGGACATGAAGTGGAATGCGCTGAACATTCCCGATCCGGAGACGCCGGTGGGCGCCCGCGGCTGCGGCGAACCGCCGGTGGGCGGTGGATGCGCCGCAATCACCAATGCCCTGGCGGAGGCGCTCGGCGATAACATCTTCCAACGCGTGCCGGTGAACGCCGACACCATCCTGACGTCCTATGAAGCAGGACGCCCGATGCAAAACCCCTTCCTGGCCCACATCTGACGAGAGATGTGATTACGGAGAGAGCTATGGCGGTAATTCGAGACGTAATGCCCGCTTTTGACCTGCTTCAGCCAGCTTCTGCGGTAGATGCGCAGAAGTTGCTGGAGACCTATGGTGAAGACGCTTGGGTGATGGCCGGCGGAATGGACAGCTTCGATTGGCTCAAAGACCGCATCAAGAAGCCGCAGGTGCTTGTGGATCTGAGCGGGGTCGATGAGCTCAAGGGAATTCGGACCAGCGGCGACGGCGTCGAAATCGGCGCCATGACCACGCTGACGGAAATCGCCAAAGACCCGACGATCAGGAAGAACTACGGCCTGCTCGCCGAAGCCGTGGAGCACGTGGCCTCGCCGCAGATTCGCAATCAGGGCACCCTGGGCGGGAACGTTTCGCAGGACGCGCGCTGCTGGTACTACCGCGGCGGGTGGCCGTGCTATCGCGCGGGCGGCAACGAGTGTTTTGCGGACACGCCGGTGGGGCGCAATCGCGAGCACGCCATCTTCGGCGCCAATCGCTGCGTGGCCGTGAATCCTTCGGACTCTGCGCCCGCGCTCATTGCCCTTGACGCAAAGTTCGTGATTCAGACTCCCAAGGGCGAGCGCGTTGTGGACGCCGAGGATTACTTCCTCGGGCCGGAGGTCGACATCACGCGTCTTCACATTCTGAAGCCCGGCGACCTGCTCACCGCCATTCGTATTCCCTCGACGTGGGCCGGGGCCAATTTCTATTTCGAGAAAGTGCGTGACCGCAACGTGTGGGATTTTCCGTTGATGAACGTGGCCTCGGCGATGAAGGTCAGCGGCGGAAACATCGAGGACATTCGCATCGCCGTGAACGCCGTAGCGCCACGCCCGATGCGGCTCACGGCCGTGGAAGCCGCCGTGCGCGGCAGGCCGGCCAACGCGACAACGGGCGAGATGGCGGGAAAACTGGCCGTCCAGGGCGCCATTCCATTACAGTTCAACGCTTATAAAATTCCATTGATGCGCAACCTCGTGAAGCGCGCGATCGGCGGCGTGCAGGAGACGACATGGACTTCATAACCTGGGCTACTAGTCCGTGGGGTAGAACGGTTCCGGAGCACATCGCATGGGGCCTGATCTGGGTCGCGGTGCTCTTTGGACTCTTTTTCATGGTGGCGCACGCCGTATATGTCAAGGTGGTGGTTCCGCGCAAGGTGGCGCACATCTCGCCGGCTGAAGCCGCGCGTGTTCCGGAGCGGGTTCCGCGCCACTCGCTGGCGGCGCGCCTGTTTCACTGGATCATGGCCATCTCCATGTTCACGCTGCTCGTCACCGCCTTCCTGCCCAAGGTTGGGGTCCAATTCAACTGGGTGCTGTACCACTGGATTGCGGGTCTGGTGTTTACGGTCTCGATCATCTTTCACATCGTCCACTCCTCGTTCGTGCTGGACTTCTGGGCCATCTGGCCGGATAAGACCGATATCCGCGACGCCAGGAGCCGGGTGCTGCGTTTCTTCGGCAAAGCTGCGCCGGCGCCCCGGCGCTTCGCCAAGTATCCGCTCGAAAATAAGCTCTACCACGGCGCGATCGTTCTCGCCGGGTTGGCCGTGATTTGCACCGGCCTGTTCATGATGAAGCGCGTCGAAACCCCGATTTTCACGCGCAATCCCTATCTGTTCAGCGATATGACCTGGGGCCTGATGTATGTGCTGCACGGGCTGGCCGGGGTTTCGCTCATTGGCCTCATCATGATGCACGTCTACATGGGCATCCGCCCGGAGAAGCTGCCCATTACGAAGTCGATGATCTTCGGCTGGATGAGCCGCGATTTCTATCTCGAGGAACACGATCCCGAGCGGTGGGCCGTCGAGGGACAGCCGACAGCACAGAGCAAACGAGGTCTGGCCGCCAGCGATGCCGACTGAGCTGCAGCTGCGCTGCGAGACCATCGAGGAGTGCTACGAGTTTACCCTTTCCTACGCTGCGCGCGGACTCACGACCGACGAAGGCAGCGACGCCGGCAAGGGGCTTCGCCATCACTTGAGCCGCGCCGTGGAGGCGATGGCCGACCTGAAGGCGTGTTGCGCCGCGGCGATCGACAAAGAACGGCTCGAGCCCCGGGAAAAGTACGAGAACTTCTTTCGCGTGCTGGCGCGCGACGCCGAGACCTCGATCGCGGCAATCGAGTTGGTGCTGGCCCAAGCGGCCATCAGTTCGCAACTGATCGACAATCTCAATGCTTCCATGCATCTGCGCGCGTTGTTGACGGACATGTTCCTGGTGGCGGAAATTCTTGAGGCGCAGCAGGCCAGGGCGACGGCGCAGACGACAGCAAGTGAGCCGCGTTGCGCGGGTTAGCGAGTCATCAAGCTAGCGGAAAAACGCA
>JASHUH010000134.1 GCA_030040115.1 Acidobacteriaceae bacterium
AATGCGCGATTGCAGTACCTCGGCGCACTCGCCCTCCGACAAGGGCAGCCGATCGCCACGCACCACCTGCGCGATCTCGAACCCGCGGTTGCGTATCAGTTCGGCGGCCGAGGGCCCGCCCGATTCGGCGCGCACGTGGAAGATGAAATAGTCTTCGCTGAGCCAGTGGGCATACGGGTTCACCATCGCCGGCGCAACCCGTTCCAGCTTTTGGCGCACCACCGGCTCGACGCGCGAAGCAAAATCGAAGTCCCACACCCAGCGGCTGGCCAGTTGCTCAAGGCTCTCCCAATCGCCGGCGAAGGCGAGCTGCAAAATGACGCTCACCACGCCGTAATCGTAATATTTGATCTCGCCTTCGAGCCGCTCTCCGGTCTCCAGCAGAAGCGGTTCCAGCGGCTCGACCACCGGCGGCCTCTGATAGCGCACGTAGGCCGGGACGGAGTGCTTCATCCGCGGCTGCAGCACGGTGCGCGCATTGATGGCCTGCTGCAGCAGGTCGAGGCGAAGCTCCTCGCACACGTCGAACTGGATTAGCACCAGGACGGAGCCGCTAATGGAGGTCAACTGGGAAGGCGCGAGCGCGGCGGGCATGTTTTTGGCGTTCATATGGAGTCAATGGAAGCCGAACGGATCGGCGCCAATTAACGATGAAACCGGGAGATCAGATAAAAAAGGGCGGATAGCAGCACGCTGATTAAAATGCAGGTTCCCAGGGGAATGAAGACGGAAGTATGCCTGCCCCGGTAGACGATGTCGCCCGGCAACCGGCCTAGCGGCAGCCCCATGCGCCCGGCAAAAAGCAGCACCGCGCCAATGCAGGTAATCAGCAACCCGAGGGCCACAAGCGCTCTGCCGAACTCGATCATCGATGGCTGTCCCTCCTTCTCGGGTTAGGATACCGTTTCGATGAGAACCATTGCCAGACAAGGTGAACCGGCGGATCGTCGGGGGGGCCGTTGCGCAGGAGGGTGCGGGAGCCGCATCGATGGTCAAAACTACATCAATATCTCCATGAGGTGACATCGGCGCCCTGAGGGGCGGTGGCCAGCATGTGCTCGACCATCCGCGGCAGCACGCGCTGCGTCCAGTCGCCGTTGTTCTGCTGCATGGTGTACTCTTTCGGTCCTCCGGTGTAGCAGTGCGGCATGCGCGGTCCGTAGTGGAAGGTGGCGTCGGAGTGCGGGTTGCGCGTGGCTTCAAGTTGAGTTTGCAAGAGGTGCACGGCGTTGTTCAGGAAATAGGTGTCTCCGGCGCCGACCGTGAAGTGGAGCTTGCCCTCTAGTTTCGGGCCCAGCGTGGGCCAGTCGCGCTTGAGAATCGCGGTCAGGTCGTAGTGGTCGCGCCAATAGGATACGATGCTCTTGTCGATCGCGCCGGTCCGGGGATCGATGACTTCGGCGGGGTAACCGTCAGCACCCACGGGCGAAAAGACCGCTTGCCAGATGTCCCACTGCTCGGTGGATCGTCCATTCGTCCCCAGCACATACTCATAGGCGTATTCGGCTCCGGTGAGGGCGATGATGGTTCCGTCGGGTTTGCGGTCGGCGGCGATGGGGATGGTGGCGAAATCGCCGCTGCGGGAAAAGGCGTTGGCATCGCTGTAGAGATCGACATTCTGGTAGGCGTGAAAGTCCACCGGATCGGGGCAGGCGACATATGCGCCGTTGTACGTATCGGGATAAAAAACCTGAGTGGCGAACGCCTCCCATCCGCCCGTCGATCCACCAAAGGTGGCGCGCGCCCATCCTTGTCCGATGCCACGATACTTTTTCTCGATGGCGGGAATCAATTCATCGTTGATGGCGGTTCCATACGGTCCCACATTGGCTGAATCGACATCGTACGAGTCGTCGTAGTAGGGGTTGGCGTTTTGCACATAAATCAGAATCACGCGCGGCAGACGGCCGGAGGTCCAGTCCTGGAAAAAGCGATAGCCATACTGGTCGCGGCCGTAGTCGGGCGATTTCGGGTCCGGAGGCGAGGTGACAAACGGCACGGGCCGAAAACCTGCGTAGTAGTGATCCTGATAGACAATTAACGGGTAGTGCGCATCGGGGTGCTCGTCGAAGCCATCGGGAAGCAGAATCCAGGCCCCGAGGTAGACATCCTGACCCCAGAACTTGCTGAGCACATCGCTGCGGAAGCGCATGTACTTGAGCCATTTTGTGGCCGGCTCGCGGCGGGCGATCACCTCCGGATCTTCGTCCGTGCCGGCAATCGGAGGGATGACCCGGTCCAGCTTGAGCTTGATGGGGACCTGCGAATTCGGATCGAAGTGCAGCTTGACGGGTGCGTTATAGGGGTTGCCGGGCTTCAGGTTCCAGTGTTGGCCTTCACCCCGGTCCGGCGGCAGCCATAGGCTTTTTCCCGAGGCCAAATGGAAAAGCTGGTAAACATTGAAGACCGCCTGAACATAGTAGTCGCCGGCGTCCAGGTCTTTGAGTGACCGGCGGGGATAGCCGAAGGTGTTGGCGTCGACCACGATGGGAGTTCCTGGCGCCAGATCGTCGACGTCGACGCCAAAGCCTTGCGCGGAGAGATAGTCTTCCCTGAGTTGCATGCGCGGCTCGGGTTGGTCGCGTTTGGCGAAGACCAGCACGAGGTGGCCGTGAAGCGGGCGCATGGCGGGAACGGTAATTTCGATGCGCTGCGCGTAACCGAGGCTGGAGGCCAAACCCAGCAACGCGGAGAGAATCAAGGCGGGCCGTGGCATGGGCGCGTTTGCTCCGAGAAACTGGGTCAGTATACCAAGCGATATCGGGGTTTTAAGGCGGCGCCGTGCGGGCCCGATGCGATGAGGCAAGGCTTTCACTGTAGATTGAGGGTAGGAGCTGGCTTGAAGAATGCGCGTGCTGGTGATCTCGGATATTCATGCCAACCTGCATGCTCTTGAAGCGGTTTTGGCCGCGGCGCCGGCGCACGACGTGGTGTGGAATCTTGGCGACGTGGTGGGTTACGGAGCCAACCCCGAGGAGGCGATCGATGGCGCTCGCGCGCTGGGCAGTCTTGTTGTGCGTGGGAACCATGACCGCGCCTGCGCTGGTTTGATGGGGATCGAAGATTTCACCGAAAACGCCGCGCGCGCCGTGCGATGGACGCAGAAGGTTTTGAGCGCGGAGCGGCGGGAGTGGCTGAGGGAGCTGATGGCAGGACCGGTTGCCCCTGAAGGCTCCGCCGAAGTGAGTTGCGTGCATGGCTCGCCGCGCGATGAAGACGAATATCTCTTCACCTTCAACGACGCGTGGCCGTTGCTGCGCAGGCCTGCGGCGCGGATCACGTTCTTCGGTCATACCCACGTACAGGGAGGGTTTGCCAGCAATGGGGAAGAATTTTTTCACCTGCGGCCGGACCTGGACGGCGGCGACGAAGCCGAAGAAGCGGAACTGGCCCTTCGCGCCGGGGCGCGGTACCTTTTGAACCCGGGTTCGGTCGGGCAGCCGCGTGATGGCGATTGGCGGGCTGCGTTCGCGCTCTACGATAGCGCACGATCGCTGCTGGTGTGGCATCGGGTTCCTTATTGTGTGGCTGAGGCGCAGAAACGCATCCGCGCCGCCGGGCTTCCCGAGTATCTTGCGGACCGGCTTAGTGAAGGACGATGAAAGGCTTTCACTTTGCGCCGCGGGCTTTTTGCTTGGTTACGGGGCGTGGATGTGATTTGCGCCGGGGTGGAGTGGCCAGGTTTTGCCGGCGTAGACGAAGTGGCCGCTGAGGTGGGCGGGGAGCGTGATGGCGGCGTCGAGAGCTTTGCCCTGGCGGTGGTAGGCCACCTCGATCGTGCCGTCCGGGTGCGGGAACGTGGCGGTGAGCGAGGGCAGCGAACCGAAATGGGGCGCGATGCGGACGGTATGGAAACCGGGGCTGGCCGGCTCAACGCCAGCCACCAAGGTGAGCAGATCGTAGATGGGATGAGCGCTCCAGGCGTGGGAGTCGGAACGGGTGTTGCCGGGAACCTCGGGCCAGGTGCTGAAGTGCAGGGCGAGTAATTGGCGCCATGGTTGGATGGAAGCGAGATAGAGGTCGGCCATGCCGGCGTGGTCGAGGGCGCGGGCAAGATAGAAACGGAAATAATAGGACGCGCTGAGGACGCCGTTGGGCGTGGTTCCGGGTTCGATGGTCAGCAGCTTGCGCAGGACGACTTGTTGCTGGGATTTGGGAATGACGTCGTAAAGGACGCCCATAATGTTGGCTTGCTGGCTGAAGAGGGTTTTATCGGGATTGTCGGCGAGAAGGCCGCGAGCGGAGCCCCAGCACTTGGCGTAGACGCCGGCGCGGACGTGAGCGGCGCGGGTGCGAAGCTCGGCGGCGAAGATGGGATCGGAGAAAGCGGCTTCGAGGTCGGCGGCGTTCGAGAGCGCGCCTAAATACTGGAGCGTGGTGACGCAGGACTCGCCGTGGGAATCGTAGGTGGGAATCGCGCCCGAGGGAACCCAGTCAATGAAGCTCCACCAGGGCAGCTCACGGAGAAGGCCGTCGGGCTGCTGGTACTGGGCGAACCAATCGAGGACGGTGCGGATGCCCATGAGAGATGCGCGGATAGGGGCGGGATCGGGGCGGTACATCCAATAGTCGTGGACCATGCCGATCCAGAGCAGGGAGAAAGTGGGGATGTTCTGGGGCAGGGAACTGGGATAGCGGCTGCGGGTGATGCCTTCGGGGATGCGTGAATCGTTAAACGCGTCGAGGGCCTGGCGGGCGAGACGGTCGTCGCCGGTGACGGCGTAGGAAATGAGGGCCTGAATACGGGTGTCCCCAATGTACTGGAGCTGCTCGTAGTAAGGCGTGTCCATATAGGTTTCATGGGCGTCGAGACGGGCGGTGCGCCAGCTTATTTGCCAGATTTGGGCGAGATCGGGGTCGGGTGACTGGAACGTGGCGCGCTCCTCGAAGGGATACACAGTGAAGGCGGCGGTGAGGGAGTCTAGCTGGAGCGGTTCGTCAGCGGTGCGGATGTCGAGGTCGAGATAGCGCCAGGTACGCCACCAGAGGGGCTCGAAGACACGGTTGCCGCCCCCGTCGGGTATGAATGAGTCGCGCAGACCGAGGGCGCGGCGGGGATGCTTGACACCTTCGGCGTCGGTGTAGTCGAGGGCGTTGCGGTCGCCTTTGTGGTCCTGATTGTCATAAAGGGCTTCAGAGTAGGTGAACCAGATTTGCGCACTCTTGCCGCCGGAGACAGTGAGGATCGGGTAGGCGGTGGTGAGGGTTTGGCGATCGAGCAGGATGTGGACGTGGGTGTTGGCGGGGATGGTGACCGGAGCTTGGGGAAAGCTTTGTAGGCTGGGCTCCGCAGCTTGGCCATTGACGACTTGCACGCGGACGTTTTGGCCGGCGCTGGCGGGGGCGTAGGCCATGGGGGGCAGAGGGTCAGGCACGAGGCCCCAGGGATTGTCACCTGTCGCGTCGGCGGAGTGGGCGAGGTTGACGCCGGGATAAATGCTGTCGCGCATGGGTGAGGCGACGGGGACCCAGTTGGAGCTGCCGTCGGAGGGGGTATTCCAACTCCAGTCGTAGAGGGAGGCGTTGATTTCTTCGCCGGGGCCGGCGGCCATGTAGGCGCGCTGTGTGACGGAGCTGCGGTCGAGAGCGCGATGGCCGGGCTCGATTTCGACTTGCCAGCCTTCAGGAGTGCTGATGGCATCGACGCCGGTGGCTTCGCTTTCAAGCAGGAAAGCGGTGCGGTCGCTCATCTGGGCGATGGGGGCGTAGACGCCCCAATTCCAGACCGTCGCGGTGATGAGATTCTGGCCGGGGCGGAGATAGGGCGCGAGGTCGAAGCGTTCGTAGCGCCAGTGGGTGAGGTCGCCGCGGGCGGGGCCATCGCCGACGCGCTGGCTGTTGACATAGAGGATGAAGCGATTGTCGGCGCTGACGCGGACGATGTAGCTGGAGGGCGCGGCGGCAAGCGTGAGAAAACGGCGGAAGTGCAGGACGAGGGGCTCGCGCAGCGGCGCCGACGGATGCGTGACCCAGGATGCATGCCAGACGCGATGCGGCGGATCAGGAGGGGGATTGGTCTGGGCGAAACCATGGGGGGGAGCAGTGAGAAGAGCAACTGCCAGAGAAACGCTTGCGAAGGCTGGACGCATGCGGCAAACCTCGCACTTCAGCTTAGCAGTGACCCTAAGCGCGAGTGTGAGCCAAGAGCTTCGTCGAGCTGTTGCAGGCAGGCAGATCGCGCAACAGCTCCGCCTGGCGAGGGGCGTGGGGGCTGCATGTGCAAGGGTCTGTGCTATACAATCCCATGCCAACGGAAACAAGGGACGATTCCGCGAACTCCAATTTCCCTGGAGGCTCGATGTCAGCTCCCGACATCATCTGGAAAAACGGCAAGTTTACGCAAACCGCGCGGCGCGACGCCTGGTGGCTTTCTCCGAGCGCGGTTTTTCTGGGCCTCAGCGCGTTTCTGGTCTACGCGAACTGGGCGGCTTTCCAGAACAGCCATTACACCTTTGGGCCCTATATTTCGCCGTTTTATTCACCGGAGCTATTTGGCAGTTCAACGCACGCCTTGTTCGGCCCGAAACCGCATTGGTATCCAGACTTTTTACCCTTTTCTCCGGCTCTGTTGATTCTCTGGATACCGGGCCTGTTCCGCGTGACCTGCTACTACTACCGCGGCGCATACTACAAGTCGTTCTGGGTTGACCCTCCTGCTTGCGCGGTGAGCGAGCCGCGCAAGGTTTATCTGGGAGAACGGAGTTTTCCGCTGATTCTGCAAAATTTTCACCGCTATTT
>JASHUH010000135.1 GCA_030040115.1 Acidobacteriaceae bacterium
GTGTACGTCGCGATGCATTTTGCGGCGGCCGCGCAAGTGCTCCTTTTCGGTTAAGTTCGTAGTTCACAGTTCTTAGTTCGCAGTTCAATTCCGGTGGAACTGACAACTGTGAACTGTGAACTGCTTTTGTTACTTCGAGTACAACTCCACGATCAACTGTTCGTTGACGGGGAGGTTGACGTCTTTACGCTTGGGCAAGGTGAGCACGCGGCCGGTCATGTTTTCAAAGTTCATTTCCAGCCAGGTGGGCATCGGGTTTTGCGCGGCGAGCTGCGCGCCTTGCTCGACGATCTGCAATTTTCGCGCGCTTTCGCGGACGGCGACTTCGTCGCCCGCACTGACTTGATAGGAGGGAATATTGACTTTGCGGCTGTTGACGGTGACGTGGCCGTGGCGCACGAGTTGCCGGGCCTGGCGGCGCGAAATGGCGAAGCCCAGCCGGTAGGCGACATTGTCAAGACGGCGCTCGAGCTGCTGGATGAGCAACTCGCCGGTGACCCCGGTGGCGCGGTTGGCTTTTTCGTAGTACTCGCGGAACTGGCCCTCGAGCGTGAAATACATACGCTTGGCCTTCTGCTTTTCGTGCAATTGCAGGCCATAGCCCACGATCTTGGCTTTGCGGTCCTTGCCGTGCTGCCCGGGCGGAAAGTTGCGCTTTTCAATGGGGCAACGATCGGAGGTGCACTTGGTTCCCTTCAAAAATAACTTGACGCCCTCGCGGCGGCAAAGGCGGCAGACTGCTCCGGTATAACGAGCCATTGTTTCTCCTGACTTCGGATGCCGGCCGGTTTACGCGAAATGCAGCTTCTAGCTTCTAGCTTTGAGCTTCTAGCTTGGTGCGCCACTGCGATCGAAATCGTTGACACTCAAGCTCCGCTAAAGCTAATACCGGAATTGCCGCATAGGACGCTTCGTCCCGGCCCAGTTGTTTAGTGATCAGTGAACAGTTATCAGTGGTCAGTTCTTTCCTGCTGCATTAGACAGCATCGACTCACTTAAGATTTCCGTTCACTGCGTTCCAGTTTCGTCAGACTCCAGTGTTCGTTGATCCGGATCGTTCCCGTAGGATCCAACTGACCACTGTTCACTGACAACTCTTTTACACGCGGCGGCGCTTGGGCGGGCGGCAGCCGTTGTGGGGCACCGGGGTGACGTCGCGAATGGACTTGACCTCGATGCCGGCGGCGGCGAGGGCGCGAATGGCCGATTCGCGGCCGGAGCCGGGACCGGCCACCCGCACATCGACGGAGCGCAAGCCGTGATCGCGCGCCATGCCGGCGGCGTTCGAGGCCGCCTGCTGGGCCGCGAAGGGCGTGCCCTTGCGCGAGCCGCGGAAGCCCAGCGAGCCAGCACTCTTCCAGCTCAAAGTGTTGCCCACCTGGTCAGTGATGGTGACGATGGTGTTGTTGAACGAAGCTTGAATGTGCGCAACGCCAAAGGGCACATTTTTGCGCTCGCGCTTCTTGAACTTTTTGCCCTTGCCGGACTTGCCTGCCTTGGCTCCGGCTTTCTGTTCCTGTTTGGCCATTAGGTTTTCGCCGTCGCTTTCTTTTTGCCGGCAATCGTGCCCTTGCGCGGGCCCTTGCGAGTGCGGGCGTTGGTGTGGGTGCGCTGGCCGCGCACCGGCAGCGACCGGCGATGCCGGCTGCCGCGATAGCTCTGGATGTCGATGAGACGCTTGATGTGCATCGCGACGTCCTTGCGCAGGTCGCCTTCGACGCCGCCTTCGTCCTCGATCACCTGGCGGATGCGGTTGACCTCGTCCTCGCCCAAGTCCTGGATGCGTTTGAAGGCGTCGACATTCGCCTTATCCAGAATCTTGAGCGCGCGGGGATTCCCGATGCCGTAAATGTAAGTAAGGGCGATCCTCGCCTGCTTGTTGCGGGGAAGATCGACGCCAGCAATACGCGCCATATTTGTTCCTTTACTGCTTCGGTTGTGCGCCTCCGGCCGCAAGACCAGAGATCAAGTTTCCGGTTTCAGGGATCAGACTACGACCGCGGTAGGGGCAAGATCGAACTGACCCCCTGACCGCTAAAACCCGATCCCTTGACGCTTCCTGCCCGGCTCAACTAGCCCTGGCGTTGCTTGTGTTTTGCGTTTTCGCAGATCACCCGCACCACGCCGCGGCGCGTAATGACCTTGCACTTGACGCAGATCTTTTTGACCGATGCCCGTACCTTCATATTTCCACCATTCTCCGCGTTGTACTTCAGAGCTTTCAGCTATCAGCCGTCAGCTTTCAGTTTTGTCCCGCAGGCGCCAGCTATCGTGGTCCACCCGCCACAATCGAAGCTGAGAGCTGAAAGCTGCCAGCTAGGAGCTACTTGTATCTATACACGATCCGTCCGCGACTCAGGTCGTAGGGGCTCAACTCCACGGCTACGCGGTCTCCAGGCAGGATGCGGATGAAGTTCTTGCGCATCCTTCCCGAGACATGGGTGAGCACCTCGTGATTGTTCTCGAGTTTGACCTTGAACATGGCGTTGGGCAAAGTTTCAATGACCGTCGCCATCACCTCAATCGCATCTTCTTTCGACAAACCGTGTCCAATTCCGCCGGCGTTCACGTCGCCGGCTGTTGCGCCGGGCTTTCACCCGGCAAAATCAAATTCCCTCTCCGCGTTACCGATCCAGTTCCCTGCGCAAACCGTCAATCTCTGGGCCAATCTCTCCGCCCGCCGCCATAAGGCCAGGAGCCCAGGTTACTCGGTCAGCACCCTGGCTCCCGTCGGGGTCACGGCAACGGTGTGCTCGAAATGAGCGCTCATGCTGCCGTCCTTGGCCACGGCGGTCCAACCGTCGGCTAAGACCATGACGTCGGGCTTGCCGGCATTCACCATGGGTTCGATGGCGATGACCATGCCGGGACGAAGTTTCATGCCCTGGCCCGCCTCACCAAAATTCGGCACCTGGGGATCTTCGTGCATTTGGGCGCCGATGCCATGGCCCACAAAATCCCGCACCACCGAAAAGCCCTCGCCCTCCACCACGCCCTGCACGGCGGCGCCCACATCGCCGAGGGTGGCGCCGGGCCGGACGGCGGCAATGCCGGCCTGGAGCGAAGCTTCTGTCACCTTGAGCAGCCGCGCGGCGTCATGATCGATGGCGCCCACGGGAACGGTAATGGCGGCGTCGCCATAATAGCCGTCGACAACCACGCCGAAGTCGACCGAAACGATGTCGCCCTGCTTGAGCACCCGCTTGGGCGAGGGAATACCGTGCACCACTTCGCTGTTAATCGAAGTGCACAGCACGCACGGGTAACCGTGATAACCCTTGAAGGCGGCCTTGATCCCCAATTCTTTGAGCCGCGCGTCCGCCGCTTTTTCGAGATCGAAAGTGGAGGCGCCGGGTTTGACTTTGCTGCGCACCAACTCGAGGACCTCGCGGACCACCTGGCCAGCGCGGCGCATTTTCTCGATCTCCTGGGACGACTTCAGTACGACGGCCATAAAGCAGTGGTCAGCGATCAGTTGTTGTCAGTGGTCAGTTTTCCGTGCCGGAGCTTGCCGCTGCAGCCAATCCGCAATTCCTTTCGAGAAACCTCATAAATTTGGTCAGTGGTCAGTTTTCTCGCCGCTATAAGAAGCGTTGGCTGACCTATTTCCGATCGGTTCAGTCGCCGCCTCACCGTTCAGAGCCTCGAACGCCACCAGTTTCCGGGGACGTTCAACTGACAACTGACCACCGATCGCCGACAACTGTCTTACACGCACAAACCCGCCGCGGCGGTTACGTTTTCCGTAACCCCTCGACGGCGGCAACAATGCCCGACGCGATCACGGCGATCGGCCGGTCTCCATCCACTTCCGCAAATCGCCCCAGGGTGCGATAGTGCTCGACGACCGGCGCAGTCAAGGCCGCATAGGCGCGAATCCGCTCCTTGAAAACCTCTTCCGTGTCGTCGGCTCGCTGAACCAGCGCAGCGCCATCCAGATCGCAAACGCCCTCCCGCCGGGGAGGGTTCACGTAAATGTTATAGATGGTTTGGCTGACAGGACAAATGCGACGCCCCGTAATGCGGCGCAATAATTGATTATAGTTCACCTGGATGCTGACGGCAACCACGGACAGGGCCTCCGGTTGCGCGGAGAGCCGGGCGTCGAGCCAGCAAGCCTGGCCGAGGGTGCGCGGAAACCCGTCGAGGATGTAACCGCGAACGGTGTCGGGCGCGGAGAGCCGGACGGCGACCATGTCGTTGACCAGCGAGTCGGGAACTAGTTCGCCCCGGGCCATAATTTCCCTGGCCACTTTTCCCAAGGGCGTGCCCTGGTCCACATTGGCGCGCAGCAGGTCGCCGGTCGAGACCTGGGGAATGTCCCAGATCTTGACCAGTTCCTTGGACTGGGTGCCCTTACCCACGCCGGGGGCCCCCAACAAAAGAATGGGGCCGGGTGCGATCTTGATTTCCGCATCCCGGCCGGGTTTAACTGAAGTTGCAAGCGACGACATCACCAGGTTTTCCTTCCGCGAATACGACCGGAGCGCGGGGAAAAGCCATCATAGTGACGCATGATGAGCTGCGATTCGATCTGGTTGACGGTGTCCATGGCGACGCCCACCACGATGAGCAGAGAGGTGCCGCCAAAATAGAAGTTGACGTTCATGCCGTGAATCGCCCAGTTGGGCAGATTCTCGAAAAATCTTCCGATGAGCCACAACTTGTCGAAGCGGATGCCCGAAATCAGGAAAGTGGGCACCATCTGCACCAGGATCAGGTAGAGCGCGCCGACCAGGGTGATGCGGGTGAGAATATCGTTGATGAAGTCCGAAGTGCGCTTGCCGGGGCGAATGCCAGGGATGAACGATCCCGATTTGCGGAAATTATCGGCGATGTCGTCGGGCCGCATAATGATGGACACGTAAAAATAGGCGAAAAAGATGATGCCCAAGATGTTGAGGAACTCGTACCATGGATAGCCGGGGGTGAGGGCCTGCATGATGGGCTGGAGAAAGCGGCTGTTCTGCACCCACGCGGACTGGCCGAAGAGCATGGGTGCGGAGAGGATGGAACTGGCGAAGATGATGGGCATGACGCCGCCGGCGTTGACGCGGAGGGGCAAATGGCTGGCCTGACCGCCCATCATGCGCCGGCCCACGATGCGCCGCGCGCTCTGGATGGGGATGCGCCGCTCGGCGCGCTCCACAAAGACGATAAACGCCACGACGGCCAACATGCCGGCGAGCAGCAACAACACGACGAGGAAGGACATGGAGCCCCAGGC
>JASHUH010000136.1 GCA_030040115.1 Acidobacteriaceae bacterium
GGTCGCTGAGGAGAATCCGCGGGCTCAAGAATCCCAGAATGCTCAGCCGCACCCGCAGGCGGCCAATGCGCGCGTAGGGCGCTTCGCCCGCCGCTTCGCGTCCGTGGATCACCAGCCCACTCATGTCCGCTTCCAGGTGGGGCAATCGCCAGCGGAACGACGCAATCTCGACCTGCCCGCCCGTCAATCGTTCCAGCGATGCCGCCAGCCGTTTGCGCACCGTGTTTTGGAAGGCACCGGAGCTCGCATAAACATAGGCGCCGATCGCGGCCATCGTCGACAGAACCACCAGACCGGCGATCGAGAGCGGCAAGTGCCGGAAAAAGAAACGCCGCAAGCGCCGGCGCCACCGGTGGCCCCGCCGCTCGAAACTTCCAGGCCGCTCGCTCATGGCCGGCCTCCGGCGGCTGCGGCTGCGCCTGCGCTTGCGCTAGCCGCCTTGTTTGCCGGCGCCGCCAGCGCCGGCTCAAGGATCTCGACGTCGCCCTGCTCGCGCAGATTCTCCAGCCACTGATCGAAGAGTATGTTCACCTGCTGTTCCAGGAGAATCTCTTCGATGCGCGGAGCCACCTCCCGGAGCGGCGGGATAGCTTCGTTTGGCCGGTACTGGGGCAAAAGCGTGTCGCGGTAATACGTTTCAATCTGCGCCTGCGCAATGCGGATTCCCGCCCGGAAGCGCTGTTCGATAAACCGCAAAATCTCCATCCGGTAACGAAAATACGCCTCCACGCGCGGTTCGGTCAGTCCGTGCTCGGCCAGAAATGTCTCCCACCCCGCTTCCGACGCGCAGTGCGCACGCACGCACGCGGGTAGCTGACTGCGAATCTCCATAAGGCGCGCGCCGAGCTGCGCCTGCGTGGGCTCCGCCGCCTGCGCGTCTTCTTTTCGAATCTGCTGCTCGATCAACGTGCGGCTGATCAGCCGGTCCAGCGCCTCGCGGCGCGTCAGCGGACCCTGCCCTGCAACGTTTGGCTCTAAAACCGACAGCCGGATTTCGTCGTCCAAATCGCTGGCCAGGATGAGCCGCTTGTTCACCACCGCAACCGCCTCGTCCAAAACTACGGGCGCAGCGGTGGATGCGGCAGCTTGCGCCGGCTCCTTCTGCGCCCAGCCAGGCAGAGCCGCCCCACTCGCCATGAAAAAACCGAGAAGCAAGCCAACCCCGTGCCGCCACGGTCCGCGCCAATCGACTGGGGGCCTTGATCCCCGCCGGCTGCCGGCCCTCCGCACTGAAAATCTGCGCTTCATCCGTCCCTAAGTCCCTTAGTCCCTAAGTCCCTAGTCCCTTAAAACGTCTGCCCCAGGCTGAAAAAGAAATTGAAATGTGGCGCCCCGCCCACATGCGGATCGCCGTAAGGCCCGTTCGGATTCGCGGTCGAGTAGCCGATGGAATAGTTGATGTTCGCCGGGAAGATGGGTGGATTCAGGTTATAGCTGAAGTCGAAGCGAATCGGGCCGATGGGCGTATGGTAGCGCAGCCCAATGCCGGGAGTCTGCGAGAAGTAGTTGAAGTTGCACGCGCCCTGCTGCCCCGTGGAGGTCACCGGCCCTGTGGGGTTGTAGCTCTGCGTGTCATCCACCGTGGCCGTCTCTTTGCACGCGTCGCGATCGGGCTGGTGAACGCGCAGTGCGCTCGTCCACGCGTCTCCGGCGTTCGTAAACACATTGCCCATGTCTTCAAACAAAACGAAGCTCACCGTGTTGCCCACCCAGGGGAGCGTCGGCGGCGGCAGCCGCAATTCAGTGCTGTTGATCAGCGCCCCTGCGCCGCCCACCGGGTAGCCCGTCTCCGGGTCACGCGGACCGGCGGCGTTCTGCGAGAAACCGCGCAGCGAAATGGGCCCGCCGGCGTACAGCCGTTCCGGCAGCGGGATCAGCTCGCTCGAGCCCGACCCGAATGCCCGCACCTGGCCGTACCGGGTGTTGCGCGCCAGCACAATGCGGTCCTTGTCGAACCCGTAGTAGCTCGAGTTCGAGGTGTCGATGCGGTCGAACTCTGCCTGCGCCCCAAACATCTTGGCCGAAAGAAACTCCTGAAATGTCGTGTACGTGCCGCGGTGCGCGTCCATCGCCGAGTCCCGCGTGTCGCGAATCCAGGTAAACGCCGGCCCTGACACGCGCACCGCCGCCGCCAGTTCCGAAATCTCCTGCGGGAATACCTGCAGGCTGCTCGAAGCCACTTTGACGCGGCGGAAATCCAGCTCGTAGATCATCGTGTTGGCCTTCGAAAGCCACGAACCGGGGCTGAGAAAGCTCTCGTTCCACCGGAACCCCCCGTCCAGCCGCGACGCCACATAGGTGGTCACATCCTGCGAGTTGGCGTAGCCGCCGGAAAACGTCAGGCCGAAGTTCCGCGCTCCCTCGAAGCGCGGAATCTGGTAGAGCAAGTTGATGCTCTGCTCCAGCAATCCGTATGTGCCCTGCAGCGACGCCGATTGCTCGCGCCCGAACAGGTCATTCCGCGTGATTGCGGCCAACACCCGCGGGCTTACCCCCGTCTTTCCGTTGGGGTTGCACTTCACGCCTCCGGCAAACGCGCCCTGGCAGTTGTTCTGCGGCTGCCCGGTCTGCGCCTCGAAACCGAAACCATAGGTCAGCGCCCACCGCCGCGCCTCCACCGCCTGCAGCAACACGGTTTTGTACGCCTCACTGCCGGCCGGATTTTCCACTGCCGTGTCCACTTCATTGAACAGCGCGTATTCGTATAGGTTGCGCTGCGTGTCTGCGAGCGCACTTTCGTTCAGAGGGTCGCCGGCGTGAATGGTAATGGCGTTCGCCACCGTCGCTGGGCGCGTGTAGTTGAGGCCGGTCAATAGCACATTGCGCACAAACACCTGCTCGCCCTCGTCGATTTGGAAAACCACATCCACCCGGCTCGCATCCGCCTTCTCCGGCTGCTGCGAAACGTTCACCGCTACCTGGTCGAATCCCCGGCTCATATACAGGGTCAGCAACGCGTCCCGGTCCCCCGCCACGTTCCTGAAGCTGAACAACTGGCCGGGAATGGTGTTGAACATCGGGGTCAACAGATCCGTGGCGATGTGCGCGTTCCCCTCGATCCGCACCGTCCCCACGCGCAATTGCGGTCCCTCGTCGATCCGATAGGTCACCACCAGCGGAGCCGCCTTTGCTCCTCCTGTTTCTCCCGGCGGATCGTCGGCAGCCGCCCCGCCTGCCTGCGCGGCCGTCTCAGGGGTGTTCACTTCGGGCGTCACTCTCACCTGCGAGAACCCGTTGTTCTGGTAGACCGCTTGCAACGCGCTTACGTCTCCCGCCAGCAGAGACTGGCTGTAAGCGCCGTGCCGGTCCAATGTGTTAGCTGCGCGCACGCTCAGCAAATCCTTCAGCGTGCGGGCGTCGAAGTAGTGGTCGCCGGTCACCGTAACCTGCTCCACGCGTCGCCGCGGGCCCAGATTCACCGTAAACACAATGGTTACCTCTTGGTCGCCGCGCGATTCTTCGCTATGGCCCACTTTTACATCGAAGTATCCCAGACGCTGATAGTAGTCTCGCAGTCGCCGGTTGCCCTCGTTCAGCAGGTCTTCATCCACGCTTCCTTCCTGGTAAATGGGGATCAGCCGGCGCACGTGGTCGGCATCCAGGCTCGCTCCTTCCACTCGCACCCGCACCACCGGGCCTCGGTTGGCGGTGAAGCTGAAGTTGGCCAGCTTGGAACTGCCGTCGTACTGCTCCGCCGCCAACTTTACGTCGGCTTCCAGCCGGTCCTGCTTTTGGTAATGCTCCAGCACCGAGTCCAGGGCGTGGTTCACCGTGTCGTGATCCACATGGGAGCCTTTCCTCAGGTGCGCGCGGCGCCGGAACTCCCCCGCCGCCATTCCGCTGTCGCCCGATACCTCCACCGAGCCCACGCGCGCCTGCGCTCCCGAGCTGACGTGAAAGGCAATATCCACGAGCTGTTCGGCTTCGTGCCGCGTAAGCTTCTGCTCAATCGCCGGTTCGGGAAAACCATTGTTCGCCAGCACCGCGCGCATTTGAGCGAGGGCTTGCGCCAGCTTGGCCTCGGTGAACCGCGTTCCCGGCGTCAGGTCGCTGGCCCGCTCCAGTTGCGCGTTCACCGTCGCCCCCTTGGCCCCGTCCACGCTCACCGTGCCGATGAATATGCGCGGTTGGCCACGAAACACCACGGCCACGCCGTCGCCTTCGCGCACGCCCGCCGCCTCAAGGGTGTCGTAAAGCCCGGTGGCGTAAAGCTGGCGCAGGCTCTCGCGCAGCGCCGCCGCGTTCAGCGGCGTTCCTATCGCTTGCGCCAAATGGCCGGCCACCAGCCGCAGGCGGTCCGCCGGAACGCCTTCAAAGCCGATGCGCACCACCGGAAGCCCCGCCCAGCGCGATCCAGCACCGAACTCGGCAGGCGCAGCCGTCGCCACCGCGCCGGGCGTCGCGGCAGAACCCTCCGCGGCGCCATCGGCCGACGCGCCAACCTCTTGGCCCCAACACGCGTCCCAACACTCAATGGCTGGCATCGCCGCGCAGCATAGCAGCACAAGCAGCCATCGGAACCGCAAGAAGACCCCGCCGGGGCCCCGAAATCCCAGATGATGGCCACATTTTCGAACTGCCACACTCCGCAAAATCCATCTCCCAAAGGCAAAGGGGGAACCGTGCCCATACGCATTCGCGTTTCTGCTTTGGATTGCATCCAATCAACAGAGGGACGCGCCGCCGGCATTCCCCGCCCTCGCGGCTCCGGATGCTCCCCACTTATACTAACGAGGAATGAGGTCGGTTGTTGTGCGGCCAGCCTCGAAAGCAACTCCCAAAGGAAGCGCATGCGTCGTTCCCCACTTCCCCCGCAAGACCCAGCGCGCCATCCGGCCCTGCGCAACGGAGAAAGCAAATCGGCTAAACGTGTCGCCGTGCCTCCGCAGGACAACGGAAAAGCCGAACCGGCCAAAGGCGACGGCATACCTCCTGAGGTCCAAACATCACCTCAAAACAATGGCCAGGCCGTTGCGCCCGTCTCGGCAAACCGCCCCGTTCCCTCTCCCGGCGCGGCGCGGCCCGATTCCCCCGAGGCCGACATCCTGGCCCGCGCCCAAGCCGGCGACCATCAGGCCTTCGCCCGCCTTTATTCCCTGCACAAGAGGCGTATTTATTCCCTCTGCCTGCGCATGGTCGGCAATATCGCCGAAGCCGAGGACCTCACCCAGGAGGCCTTCCTCCAGTTGCACCGCAAAATCGTCACCTTTCGCGGCGACTCGGCCTTTTCCACCTGGCTGCACCGCCTGGCCATTAACGTGGTCCTGATGCAATTGCGAAAAAAAGGCTTGTCCCTGATCTCTCTCGACGAAGCCATGGAGCCGACTCCCGAGGAGGGTCCCGGCCGCAGCTTTGGCGCCCCCGATCTCACCCTCGCCGGAGCCATCGATCGCCTCGCGCTCGAGCGCGCCGTCGCCGACTTGCCCGCCGGCTACCGCCTCATTTTCATCCTTCACGACGTCGAGGGCTTCGAGCATAATGAAATTGCCGCTATGCTCGACTGCTCCATCGGCAATAGCAAATCGCAATTGCATAAGGCGCGCCTCAAGTTGCGCGATGCTTTGCGCACCCACCTTCCCCAGGAGGCCGAGTTATGACCGGCGTTCCCGGTAAACTGAGCTGCGCTGACTTTCAGGCCCATCTGCCGGAACTGATCGCCTCGGGCCAGGACGTCGCCAACCATCCCCATATACAGACGTGCGAACTCTGCCGCGCCCTCCTTGCCGACCTCGAAACCATCGCCGAGGCCGCCCGCCAGTTGTTTCCCAGCGTCGAGCCCCCCGACGAGGTCTGGCAACATATCGAATCGGCCATCAAAAGCGAAGCGGCGACGGAACCCGCTCACCGCAGCGCCAAGGGGGCATAAATCCCGGATTGCACTGCGCTTGCCTCGAAGCACGATCTTCGTGGCGCAGCCAGGCCCTTTGAAATCAGTCCTGAGCCAAACGACCCGAGTGAGCCCGTTGAGATGCTGGCCGGCTTTTCGCTATGCTCACCCTCCAATACGCCAACTCGCCCAACCGCGATAGCGCGGCCAGCTTTGCCCAGGCGCCACGGGTCTTGGCCGCCGGCCGGCGTTCGGCCCGGTCGCAAGCGGCAAACCCTCGTGCCCAACCTATGTTTCCGCCCTGGTTCTCACGGCCATCAGTCCCTAGTCCCTAGTTTTTCTCCTCATTCTTCCGCCACCTTCGCCGATACACCGTTCGAGACGCCACGACCGGGCAGAAGCCGCAATCCCTTGCCTCTGCCCAAACCGCATCTCATGGCTAGGGACCGGGTTTGAAAGGAACAGCTTGGGGCGCAAAAACGTAAGCGAACAGGGAAACGCAAATGGAAAGGCCCACTTCCCGCATTTGCAACTTTTCCATAATTGCGTTATCCAATTGAAGGAAAGTTGACAAAGGGATACTCAATGCCGAATCGCCAATCCACTTCGTTGCCAAGCCCGGAGCCTCCGGCCAAACCTTCTGCCGAGCGGCGCGGGGTTCCCGTTCTTCCCGTTCGAGATACGGTTCTTTTCCCCCACGCCGTTCTCCCGCTGACCGTGGGCAGGGAAAGTTCGATTCAGTTGATCGAATCCCTCGGCGAGGAGCGCACCATCGTCGTGGCGGCGCAGATCGACCCTCGCCTGGATTCGCCGCAACCGGCCGATTTGCACACCGTCGGCACCCTGGCCACCGTGCACAAGGTCGTCCGCATGCCCAACCAGAGCCGCTTCGTCTTCACCGAAGGCGTCGCCCGGGTGCGCCTCCCGCACTACACACAGACTGAGCCTTTCATGATTGCCGAAGTCGAGGCTCTTCCCGAAATCGAGCCCGGCGAAAGCTCGAATTTCGAGGCCCTGGTGCGCAACGTCGTGGCCCAGTTCCAGCAGATTGTCTCCGAATCGCCCACTCTTTCCGACGAGTTGCGGACCATCGCCGCCAATATCGACGAGCCGGGCCGCCTGGTCGACTTTGTGGCCTCCTCTCTGCCGTTTTTGACCACTGCCGACAAACAGCAACTCCTCGAAACCGCCGAGGTGGTCGGCCGCCTCGAGCAGCTCAACAAGCACCTGGCTAAAGAAATCGAGGTGCAGCAGTTGCGCGCCAAGATTCAAAACGAAGTCCAGGACCAGGTCCAGCAGTCGCAGCGCGATTACTACCTGCGCGAGCAGCTCAAGGCCATCCAGAAGGAGCTGGGCGAGCAGGACGAGGGTCAGCGCGACATCGAAGACCTGCGCCAGAAGATCGAAGCCGCCGGCATGCCTGACGAGGTGAAGAAAGAGGCCCTGAAGGAACTCACGCGCCTCTCCCGCATGTCGCCCATGGCCGCCGATTACTCGCTCACCCGCAACTACATCGAGTGGCTCGCTGTTTTGCCCTGGGCCAAGAGCTCCGGCTCCAAAATCGACATCGCCAAGGCCAAGGAGATTCTCGACGAAGACCACTACGAGCTGCGCAAGGTCAAGGACCGCATCCTCGATTACCTGAGCGTCCTCGAGTTGAAGCCGGACATGAAGGGCCCCATTCTCTGCTTCGTCGGC
>JASHUH010000013.1 GCA_030040115.1 Acidobacteriaceae bacterium
GCGCCAACGGACCGACGCGATAGCTACCCTGGGGATAGCCCAGGGGCTTATAGTAGGCGAACTTCGTGTAGCTGTACGGCTCGACGGCTTCTCCGATCACCTCGGCAAACCGGGCGGCGGTGATGCCGTCTTCGATGGTGGCGCCCTGGGCGTCGATGAGGCGTAGCGCGCCGGTGGTGAATTCGATGGAGCCATCCTCGTTGACGAGGGACATGAAATTCGAAGGGAAATTGGCGAATACGTCGATTTCCGGCTGGAAGCGGTCCGCGATCTGCTTGTAGGCGCTGAGGGCGAAACTGGCGTTGGCATAGGCTTCGGGCAGCATCGCGACAATTTCGTCGCGCTTAGCCGCGGAAAGCGGCTCGGTGACTCCGCCGGGAACCACCCATCCGGGATGGACGCGCTTGGAGCCAAGCAGCTCAATAATGTGTTGCCCAAAGCGGCGCAGCGCCACGCCGGCGCGCCCCAACTCGGGCTTGGCCGCGACGACGCCAAGAATATTGCGGAGCTTGGGGTCGAAATCCATGCCCAGTAGCAAGTCCGGCGAAGCGAGATAGAAGAAGCTCAGGGCGTGCGACTGCACCATCTGCGCCAGGTTCAACATGCGGCGCAAAAGCGCGGCAGTGGGGGGAATCCTGACCGACATGATGGCCTCGCAAGCCCTTGCCGAGGCAATAAGGTGCGAGACAGGGCAGATGCCGCAGATGCGCGCCATGAGGCCGGGCATTTCGTAATAGGGCCGGCCCTCGGAGAACTTCTCGAAGCCACGGATCTGAGTAACGTGAAAGTGCGCGTTCTCAACCTCGCCCTGGCCGTTGAGCTGAATGGTGATTTTGCCGTGGCCTTCGAGGCGGGTGACGGGATCGATGGTGATGGTCTGGCTCATAGGGCTGGCTCCAGGTTCTCAGGCTCCAAAGCGGGTGAGGGCCGAAACGTCGAGCGGCCCGCCGTTGATGAGCGCGGTGAGCGCGATGTGAAACGTGTCGGCCGAGGGCGGGCAGCCGGGCAGATAGGCGTCCACCTTCACGTACTCCTGAATGGGACGCACGGTGCGGAGCAACTTGGGAACAACGCCCGCCGGAATTTGGGGCTGCGCGCTGACGTTTTCAATGAAGGCGCGATTGAGGATGGCTTCCGGCCCGATGGGATTGCGCATCGAAGGCACGTTCCCGGTGATGGCGCAGTCGCCCATGGCCACGAGCATTTTGGTGTGGGCGCGGATCTTGCGGATCTTTTTTTCGTCGTCTTCCGAGGACACGGCGCCCTCGACGAGAGCGATATCCACTTCATCGGGATATTCCTTGGCGTCGACGATGGGGCTGTAAACCACGTCGACGATTTCGGCCAATTCGAGAAGGCGTTCGTCCATGTCGAGGAACGACATGTGGCAGCCCGAACATCCATCAAGCCAGACTGTGGCCAGTTTCAGTTTGCTCATTGGGCCTCCCTCATCAGATTCAAATAGGGCAGGAAATCGGGATATTTGGGGTGGTCGGAGCCGATCTTACTTTTGTCGAAGAGAGCTCCGGTGGGGCACACCTGCACGCATTTGCCGCAGCGCGTGCAACTCGACGCTCCCCAATCCTCGTGAAGGTCGGTAATGATCAGGGAGTCGATGCCGCGGCCCATCACGTCCCACACATGGGCGCCTTCGATCTCGGCGCAAACCCGGACGCAGCGGGTGCACAGGATGCAGCGGTTGTGGTCGGCGGTGAAGCGCTCGTGCGACGCGTCGACGGGCAGCTTGGGGCTGCGATAGGGCAGGCGCACGTGGGTGAGGTCCTGCTCCTGGGCCAGCGATTGCAGTTCGCAGTGGCCATTGGAAACGCAGACGGAGCAGATGTGATTGCGTTCGGCAAAGAGCAACTCGAGGATGACGCGGCGGTGCTTGCGCAGCCGCTCGGTGTCCGTGCTCACTTCCATGCCTTCCTGAACGGTGGCGACGCATGCGGGCACAAGCTTATTGCTGCCCTTGATTTCGACCAGGCAGAGGCGGCAGGCGCCGACGTCGCTGAGGCCGTCGAGATGGCAGAGAGTGGGGATGTAGATGTCGTTTTCCCGCGCCACTTCGAGGATGGTCTGGCCGGCGCGGGCGCTGACTTCCTGCTCGTCGAGAATAAGAGTTTTGACGTCGGCTTCAACACTCATGCCGTCACCTCCGCGGGAACCGCGATAGCGCATACACCGGCGGGGCAGCGTTTGTGAACAATATGCTCGATGTATTCGTTTCGGAAATACTTGAGCGTGCTGAGCACGGGATTGGGCGCGGTTTGGCCCAGTCCGCAGAGACTGGCTTCCTTGACGGTGGAGCAAAGCTCCTCAAGGAGTTCGAGATCGTCCATGGTTCCGGTTCCCTGGCAGATGCGCGTGAGCAGCGTGAACATCTGCGCCGTGCCCGCGCGGCAGGGGATGCACTTGCCGCAGGATTCCTGCATACAGAACTCCATGAAGTAGCGTGCAACGTCGACCATCGACGAAGTCTCATCCATGACCACCATGCCGCCTGAGCCCATGATCGAGCCGAGCTGCGTGAGGGTTTCATAATCGACCGGCGTATCCAGAAACGCTTCCGGAATGCAGCCGCCCGAAGGCCCGCCCGTCTGCACGGCTTTGAAACTTCTGCCGCCCGG
>JASHUH010000137.1 GCA_030040115.1 Acidobacteriaceae bacterium
AGAAAATTCCGTCTGGGCGCGGAGCGGCGGCGAGCAATCTTCGGGCTGCCTCATAGCCGCCCATTTCGCCGCGATGATCTCCCGAAACGCCGAGGGATACGACATGCGCCTCAATTGCCTTTAGTTTGTGCGAAGCCAGCGCTCGCCGATAGCCTTCCAGGCGGCCAATCGCCGTACTGACTTCGGGGCCGCGAATGTGGGCAATGCGACGGCACCCCTGCTCGATCAGGTGAGAGGTTGCTAATTCGCCGACCGCATTGTCATCGACGCCAACAAAACTTGCGTCCAGCCCCTCAAAGCGCCGGTCGATCAGGATATAGGGAGTCTTGCTTTCTTCAATCAGGCGGAAACTATCCACGGACGACTGCACAGACGCGACCAGAATGACGTCTACCCGTCTCGCCAGTAGTTGGTTAATCTCCTGCGCTTCCATTTCCGGATCTTCATCGGAAGAGGAGATTAGAAGACTGTATCCGTGCTTTCGTGTCTGGGTGGAAATGACCTTCGCGATCTCGGCAAAGAATGGATGGAGCAGGTCGGGAACGACGAGTCCGAAATTCCATGTGCGCCCGGTGACCAGGGAGCGAGCCGCGAGATTGGGCTGATAATTCAGTTCCCGCATCCGCTTCAGGACCCGCTTGCGCGTCTCGGTCCCGATGTCGGGGTGATCTCGCAGTACTTTTGAGACCGTGACAACTGAGAGGCCCAGCTCATTTGCAATGTCTTTCAGGCGGGTCACCATAAACCGAATATACTCCACGGCGCCAGGGCGTCTGCCGCTAGGCGGCAGCGGTCGAAAGATTGAAGCGTGCCTTTGGGAGAAGATCAATGTGATCGGCAGCACAATCTTTCGGGGCAATTCTGGGCTCGGAACTGTTCCTTGACAATTGTGGTTGCCCAGACTATTGTTGGTAAAGTCACCGTTAACTGTATCACACGTCTATGTGCCACGCAATGTCATTTTCGCGAGAATCGCTCCCTCTGACAACCGAGGCGGTCGATCCAGCCTCGGTGCCCTCCCGCATATTGTTCTCGGGGGCCAAAATACCGGGCATTGGCTTGGGCACCTTTGGCTCCGACCACGTCCCGCACAGCGCCGTCGCAGAGGCCGTGCGCTATGCCGCCTCCATCGGCTGCCGCCATTTCGATTGCGCGTCGGTTTACGGCAATGAGGCCGAGATCGGCGTCTCGCTTGCGCAAATTCTGCGGGACGGAGTCCGCCGCGAAGACCTCTGGATCACTTCAAAACTGTGGAACGACAAACACGGGGAAGATGACGTCATCGCCTCCTGCGAAAAATCGCTGGCCGATCTGCGATTGGACTATCTCGATCTCTACCTGATCCATTGGCCGTTTCCCAATTTCCATCCTCCGGGCTGCGATGTTTCTTCACGCAGCCCTGGCGCCAAGCCATACATCCACGAGAACTACATGAAGACCTGGCGCAAGATGGAAGAGCTGGTGAACCTGGGACTGGTGCGGCACATTGGCACCTCGAACATGACCATCCCCAAGCTGACGCTGCTTCTGCGCGACGCCCGCATCAAACCGGCGGTGAACGAAATGGAGCTCCACCCGCACTTTCAACAGCCTGATCTCTTCCGGTTTGTGCTCGACAACGGCATACAGCCCATCGGCTATTGCCCCATCGGCTCGCCCGGACGGCCGGAGCGCGACCGCACGCCGGAAGACACTTCGCCCACTGAGGATCCGGTGATCGTCGGCATCGCCCGCCGCCACGGCATTCATCCCGCGGTGGTGTGCCTCAAATGGGCTGTGCAGCGGGGCCAAATTCCGATTCCCTTTTCGACGAACCCGCACAATATCCTGAACAATCTGATCGGCGTGGTGAGCGAACCCCTGGAGCAGCAGGAGATGGACGCCATGGCGAAGCTGGATCGCAACTGCCGTTTGATCAAGGGACAGGTTTTCCTGTGGAAGAACAACCGGTCATGGGAAGATCTCTGGGATGTCAACGGGGAAATTACGCCACCGTAAATCAGGCGCCTCAGGCGCCGCGCAGTGACGATGGGGAGCAGACGCGATGCCAGCCACAATGACCGCTGCCTTTCTGCCGGGTAACTCGACCGTTGAACTACGCAAGGCGCCTGTCCCGGAACCGGATCACGGAGAAGTTCTGCTGCGGATAAAAGCTTCGACCATCTGTGGTTCGGATATTCGCTGCATCTATCACGAGCACGTTGGCAAAGGCCCGGAGGGCTACCATGGTGTCATCGCCGGGCACGAGCCGTGCGGCCGGATTGTGAGCATGGGCGAGGGCTGCCGCCGTTTCAAGACCGGTGATCGCGTAATCGTCTACCACATCTCCGGCTGCGGCGTTTGCAACGACTGCCGGCGCGGCTACATGATTTCCTGCACCAGCCAGAAGTATCGCCGCGCTTATGGATGGCAGCGCGACGGCGGCATGGCTGAGTACATGTTGGCCGAAGAAAAGGATCTCATCGCCCTGCCCGACGAGCTTTCTTATGCCGATGGCGCGCAGGTTGCCTGCGGATTCGGCACCGTCTACGAGGGGCTGGAAAAAATTGGCGTCAACGGCAATCA
>JASHUH010000014.1 GCA_030040115.1 Acidobacteriaceae bacterium
AAGACCAGCGCGGTCATTACTACGGCGTCGGCATGGTAATCCAGGAGCAGGAGAACATGGTCTACGTCGTCACCCCTTACGAGAACACCCCCTCTTTTCGCGCCGGCATCCATCCCGGCGACATCATCGCCGCCGTCAACGGCAAGAGCACTGACGGCTGGTCCTCTGATCAGGTCGCCAAAGCCCTTAAGGGCCACAAAGGCACCCACGTGCAGGTGAGCGTGGTTCGCTACGGCGACGCGAAACCCTTGGTGTTCGATCTGGTGCGTGACGAGATTCCTCACCCCTCCATCGACCTTAAATTCGAGATTCGTCCCGGCGTCCGCTACATCCATCTCACTCAGTTTCAGGCGACCACCGGCGAGGAAATGGAAGACGCCATCAACAGTTTCGGCAATCTGAAGGGCCTCTTCCTCGATCTCCGCAACAACCCCGGCGGCCTGTTGAGCCAGGCGGTTGATGTCTGCGACCATCTCTTGTCCAAAGGGCAGACCATTGTTTCGCAGCGCGGCCGCGCCTATCCCGACCAGAACTACACCGCCACCCATGGCAACAGCGGCAAAGACTTTCCCATCGTGGTGCTGGTGAACCGCAACACCGCTTCTGCGGCAGAGATCGTCTCGGGCGCCCTGCAGGATCACGATCGCGCCCTCATCGTCGGCCAGACCACCTTCGGCAAGGGCCTTGTGCAGACTGTCTATAACCTCAGCGACAACACCGGCCTGGCCCTCACCACCTATCACTACTACACCCCCTCCGGCCGGCTCATTCAGCGCAATTACGAGGGCGTTTCGCTCTATGACTACTACTACAACCGCGCCGGCGCTCTGGCCGCCAACTCCTCGAACCGCGAAGTCAAGTTCACTGACTCCGGCCGCACCGTTTATGGCGGAGGCGGCATCACGCCCGACGAGAAACTTCCCAATTCCGAGAACAACCGCTTCCAGGACGAGTTGCTCTTCAAGGACGTCTTCTTCCACTTCGCGCCCGTTTACGTTTCTAATCACGCCGTGAACAAGGACTTCGAAGTCGACGACGCAGTGCTCAGCGATTTCAAGAAATTTCTCACCGAGCAGGGCGTCCAATGGACCGACGCCGACTTGAACGGCGTCGTGGGCTGGGTGAAGGCGCACATCAAGCAGGAAATCGTCACCATCCAATTCGGACAGTTGCAGGGGCTGCGCGTGCTGGCCGAATGGGACCCTGAGATTCAAAAAGCGATCACCGACTTACCCGAAGCTCAGGCGCTCGAAGATCACGCTCAAAAAGTGCTGGCGGAAAAATCCGAATCCCGCAATCCCGCCAACGAGGGCTCCCAGGCGCACCAATAGCTCTTCCGCATCCACAATGCGCAACGGCCATCCCCACCCGGGATGGCCGTTGTCCTTTGGCCCAAAGCCGCAGCACGGAATCCTGATTCAGGCGCCTGGAGCGTCGTTTCCCAGGTCTCTAAATCCGTGACTCCTAAACCCTGATCCCCGCCCCCCGGCCCTCAGCCCCCACGCCGCCAACGACAGCCCCGGCAGGCGGCGAGTATGAGTATGTCAGAAAAGCTGCCAGCTACCTGGAATTACCTGGAAAGAGAATTATCCTGCGATATTGCGCATAGAACGGCAGGTGGATGCGGTGGGTTGGACGGAATTGCTTACGGGATGCACGCGCCCCCGCTGCGAGTCGTTCGAACTCGCTGCGCTCGCTCCGGATAACGGCGCTTGTTTAGACGCCCACGCCAAATTCGCTGGCCTGCTGCTCGCCGGCGTTCGCGTAGAAGTCATACGGGGTGCGGTGATTGAATTTGTAGCGGCTGCGCAGCTCGACGCCCACCAGAATACCCAGAGCGGCCACCGCCATCCCCATCGAAAACCAACCGATCATCAGCAGGGCCTTGGCGCCACCCTTCTCGGTGATCTTCAACGCGAGGGGTGGGCCGGTTGGCGTGGCGGATTCGGGTTCCGTGGACATACCGGAGCGTCCTCCTGCTCCCCACCATGATAGCGCAGATCGCACGCGATGAGCGGGCCGACCCGAGGGGGAAAACCGCACGTTTACTCCGCTGTGGTTTCGATACGGTCCAGCCAATTCGCCTTTGTCGCTTCCGGAAGAAAGCTGGCGCGGATGGAGTTGGCGGCAAGCTGACGGAGTTCCTCGCCGGAAAAGCCCTGCTCGGCGTGCACAAGCAGGTATTCATTGGCCAAATCTGAGCCGAAAAAGGCCGGATCGTCGGAGTTGACCGTGACCAGCAAACCGTGATCGAAGCAGCGGCGCAGGGGATGGCCGGCAAACGAGCCGCACACCCCGGTCCGTACATTCGAGGTGGGGTTCATCTCCATGGCGATGTTCCGTTGCTTCAGCTCCTCAACGAGAGCCGGGTCCTGAATGGCGGAGAGAGCGTGACCGATGCGCTCGGACCCGATGGCCAGCGCTTCCCAGATGGCGTCCGGGCCGGTGGTTTCGCCGGCATGGTTGGTTAACCGCAGACCGGCCCGCGCCGCTTCAGCATAAAGAGCATGGAATGGCGCGGAGCCGGCCCGCCGCTCATCGCCGCCCAGGCCGATGCCGATGACCGAAGGGTAGCCCGCGCGCAATTCCGCCGCCTTGCGAAACACGCGCTCCGCCTCCGCGACGCTGAAGTGGCGCACGGCGTCGAAGATCCAATAAAGCGAGAGGTTCAGCTCCCGGGCGGCGCGCGCGCGGGCGCGTTCCAGGGCGGCGAAAATGGGCTCGAAGCAGGCGGGATCGTGTTTCCGCCACATGTAGATCACCCCGACAGAGATGTACACCTCGGCATGCACCACCCCCTGCGCGGCAAGCCGCTCCATCATTCTCCACGCCGCCAGCTCGTAATCTTCCGGGTCGCGTAAGCGGCAAGTGACAGCCTTGAAGCCCTCAATGAAGCCGGTGAAGTCGGTGAACCGGTAAAACGCCTCGGCTTCGGGCAGGGTCATGGCGTGCGCGTCGTGACGGGCGCTCAACTCGACAAG
>JASHUH010000138.1 GCA_030040115.1 Acidobacteriaceae bacterium
GAAGAAGATTTCGGGATTTTGCCCCTCTTCGGCCGCTCTGGGGCTGGTGTTTCTGTGCGTGCAGATGCTTTACCGGCCCAGCGTGGAGTTCGTCGTTCAGGAACAGCAGCGGGAGGACGTGGAGGAAGACGACGCAGGAGACCCGGAAACCCCCACGAAGCAACTGAGCCGCCAACTGAAGCGAATTCGCCGTGGCGAACAGATCGACACGCTCGTCTTCCGGCTCTGAACAGAGCGCTTGCCGGAAACGGGAATTCCCCGCAACAGGTAAACTGGTAAAGGAGAGTTTTGTGGATTTCGAGAAAGCATTAACCAAGGTTTTCGGCACGTCGAACGAGCGCGTCGTCAAGCGACTGTTGCCCACTATCGCTCAGATCAGCGCGCTGGAGCCGGAAATCCAAAAACTCTCGGACGACGAACTGAAGGCCAAAACCACCGAATTTAAGGCCCGCATCGCCGCTCGCCTCGAAGGGCTGACGGACAAGGAAGAAATCAAGGCCGCCGAACAGGAGATCCTCAACGAAATCCTGCCCGAAGCCTTCGCGGTGGTGCGCGAGGCCGGCTGGCGCACCGTGCACATGCGCCACTTCGACGTGCAGTTGATCGGCGGCATGGTCCTCCACCAGGGCAAAATCGCCGAAATGAAGACCGGCGAAGGCAAGACCCTCGTCGCCACCCTCAGTTGCTACCTCAACGCCCTTCTCGGCCACGGCGTTCACGTGGTCACCGTCAACGACTACCTGGCCAAGCGCGACGCCGAGTGGATGGGCAAAATTTACGAGTTTCTCGGCCTCAGCGTGGGCGTCATCGTCCACGATCTCGACGACAACCAGCGCCGCGAGGCCTACGGGGCCGACATTACATACGGCACCAACAACGAGTTCGGCTTCGACTACCTGCGCGACAACATGAAGTTCGAGTTAAAAGATTGCGTGCAGCGCGGCCACTACTACTGCATCGTCGACGAAGTGGACTCTATCCTCATCGACGAATCGCGCACTCCGCTCATCATCTCCGGCCCCACGGAGCAGACCACGGACAAATATCAGCGCGCGCGCAAAATCATCCCCCAGCTCGAGCTTGGTGAAGAGGTCGAGTGGAGCGACACCCGGCGCCAGCAGGAGCTCGGCATCCGCCTCGGCGAAGGCGAAAAATACTTCAGCGGCGACTACGTTGTCGACGAGAAGCAGCGCACCATTGGCGTCACCGACCAGGGTTGGGAGACCATCGAGAAGCTCCTCGGCATCGGCAATATCGCCGACGCTGAAAACTGGGAGCTCAAGCACTATGTCGAGACCGCCATCAAGGCCGAGGCCCTCTACAAGCGCGACGTCGAATACGTGGTCAAGGACGGCGAAGTCATCATCGTCGACACCTTCACCGGCCGCCTCATGCCCGGCCGCCGCTGGTCCGACGGCCTTCACCAGTCCATCGAAGCCAAGGAAGGCGTCAACATCCGCAAAGAAGACCAGACCCTGGCCACCATCACCTTTCAGAACTACTTCCGCCTGTATCAAAAGCTCAGCGGCATGACCGGCACGGCCGATACCGAGGCGGCCGAGTTCGAGAAAATCTACAAGCTCGAAATCGTCGTTATTCCCACCAACAGGCCCCTTCTGCGCGTCGAAAACTCCGATGTCGTCTACCGCACCGAGAGAGAAAAATACAAAGCCGTCGCCGAAAGCATTGCGGAGTTGCACGAAAAACTCCAACCGGTGCTGGTCGGCACCACTTCCATTGAAAAATCCGAGCGCCTCTCCGGCATCCTGCAGCGCAAGGGCGTCAAGCACGTGGTGCTCAACGCCAAGTTCCACGAGCGCGAGGCTGAAATCGTGGCCCAGGCCGGTCGCCTCGGCATGGTCACCATCGCCACCAATATGGCCGGCCGCGGCACCGACATTCTGCTCGGCGGCAACGCCGAATTCATGGCTCGCCAGGAGCTGGTCAAAAAAGGCAAGGCGCGCGCCATCAGCGGAGCCGAGGGCGCCATCAATCCCATGGCCCCCGCTGGGTTTCTGCGCTTCTACTACCAGGGCCAGGAGTTCGAAATTTCCGAGCCCGACTGGGGCGAAACCCTCAAAGGCCACGCTGACGCCGCGCTGCAAGAGCACGACGAAGTCGTCCAGGCCGGCGGCCTCTTTATTCTGGGCACGGAGCGCCACGAGTCCCGCCGCATCGACAACCAGCTCCGCGGCCGCGCCGGCCGCCAGGGCGATCCCGGCGAGTCGCGCTTTTTTCTCTCCCTCGAAGACGATCTCATGCGCATCTTCGCCAAGCAGTGGGTCAGCACGCTGCTCGAGAAGCTGGGCATGGAAGAAGGCGTGCCCATCGAGTCCAAGATGATCTCCAAGCGCATCGAGGGCGCACAGAAGGCCGTCGAGGCGCAGAACTTCGAGTCCCGCAAACACCTCCTCGAGTACGACGACGTCATGAACAAGCAGCGCGAGGCCGTCTACGGCGTCCGCCACCAGCTTCTCGAAGGCGTCGATCAGCGCGAGCTCATTCTCGAAGACTACGTCGGCGGCATCCTTTCCGGTCTGCTCGACGAGTTCGCCGGCGAAAACGTGCGCCCCGAGCAATGGGACATCAAGGGCCTGGAAACCAGGCTCTTCGATCAGTTCGGCTTCAACCTCACCGAGACCGGCATCAAGCCCATCGAGCTCAGCCGCCACGAGCTGGGCGACGAGATCTTCGCCAAGCTCACCGAGATGTACGAGGCCAAAGAAAAAATCCTCGGCGCGGCCACCATGCGCTACCACGAGCGCATGGTCATGCTCAGCGTGATTGACGGCCTATGGAAAGATCATCTTCTTTCCATGGACCATCTCAAAGAGGGCATCGGCCTGCGCGGCTACGCGCAGGAGGATCCCCTCGTGGCCTATAAGAGAGAGTCCTACACCCTCTTTGAGGCCATGATGACCAAGTTCCAGGAAGACACCTGCCGCTTCCTGTTCCGGATGCAGATTCTGGGCCCCGACGGCCAACCTATCGACGCCGCGCCCCGCCCGCGCCGCACCGTGCCCAAGGCTCCGCCGGTGGCCAGCGCCGCGCAGCCCGTCAACGGCGACGGCGCCCCGCGCGAGATCGCCATCCCTACCCGCGCCCCCTCCACCACCATTGACCTGCTCGAAAAGGAGTTTCACCGCAAGAAGGAACGCGAGCTGGCCGTAGCCGCGCGCCAGGGTGGCGCCGACGGCGGCCAAGCCAGCGCCCAGCGCCGCACCGGCGAAAAAGTGGGCCGCAACGACCCCTGCCCTTGTGGCAGCGGCAAGAAATACAAAAAGTGCCACGGCGCCGGCCAATAACAACCAGAGGGAAGACTGACAAAATATGCCATAATATGAAGGCATGGCAATGACGTCCCTCAACATCTCGCTGCCCGATCCCCTGAAAGCCTATGTTGAGGACCGCGTGGCCTCGGGTGATTTCGGCACGCCCAGCGAGTTCATCCGCAACTTGATTCGCCAGGACAAAGAGCAGCGCCGCGCCAGGCTTGAGGCCGAATTGCTCGACGCCTTGGCCTCGAAAGAAATCGCGATTGCTCCCGAGGAATTGAAGGACCGCTCCCTGGTCTCGGTATTGCGGGAGAAGCTAGCGCGCCCGTGACCGAATGCGGGTCTCCGAAGTCGCCGCTCGCAGTTCTTGAATTTAGAACAAGAGCGGCATACACTGTAAATACAATTTACCGCCGAGAATTCGGCTGACCACAGCGAGTATATGGGGAAGAACTTATGAATACTCCTGTGCTGCTCTTTGAATGGGATGAAGCCAATCGTGCGCACATCGCCCGGCATGATGTTACCCCGAAGGAAGCCGAAGAGGTCATTCTCGGCCGCCCCCTTGACGTCGAGTTGCAAACTGACGAAAACGACTGCGAAGAAGAGAGACTATTGCAACTTGGAGAGACAGCAAAGGGGCGAGTTCTGCAAGTCGTAACAACATGGCGCCGAGGAAGGGTCAGAGTCGTATCCGCGTGGGATGCACCCAAACAAGACAAGTCGTACTATTTGGCGGAAATGAGTCGAAGGCATGGACCCATTGAAGATACCGAAGTTTGAGAGCGAAGCCGACGAAGCCAATTGGCTCTACGAGAATCGTGAAAAGTTGTCGGCGGCGTTCATGCAGGCGGCGGCAGAGGGTCGCGTCCGTGAAGGCACTCTCAAGCAGCGAGGCATTACACCGGCAACCACTATCCGGCTTGCTCCTGAGGACATCTCCCGTGCGCGAGCGCTTGCAGAGCGCCGCGGACTGCGCTACCAAACCTATCTCAAGATGTTGATCCATGAGGCGCTGGAGCGAGAAGAGAAGGCGAGCTAAGCTCTCGTTGCCTCGTCTTGCGCGCTTACCCGCTTTTCTTCGATCCCAGGTCCTTCTTGGCAGCTTTGCGTAACTGTTCGATAAATACTGAATAGGAAAGCTGCGTAAGGGTAAGGCTCCCGAGGAGTCCCTGGCCGCTGGAGCTAGCGGCCTCCTTTGTGTGCCCAATTGTTTTATTCCATGAGGACATTATCGGCCCCAGGGTTAATTGGTCGATAAATACCCTATCGTCAAGAAGTAGGTAGATTCTTTGGAGCTTTAACTTCGCGTTCGTTATAGCGGGCTGCTTATCGTCATCCTCTCCTTTTGGACTACTCGCGATCCAAAGGTCGGTTTGGCAGTCGCCGGCGGCATCCAGCAACTCTCTCCACTCGGCCCTCTTGTGATCGCGAATCCACTGTTCATGTTCCTTTTTCTTGGTCCATCGAAAGGCCATCCAAGCAACCCAAACGCCGCCGGCTACGGGTACCGCGCTGAGGCAGAATTGCAGCAGCCATTCCCACCACGGGTCGGGCGGCGTCTGCAGAACGCATAGGATTTGAGTTGGCGTCCGGGAAGAGGCGCCGACGAGAACCGCGATAATCGAGGCCGAGTGAAAGATCATCGCTCCCACCTTGTATCCTGAGAAGTTGTTTCAGTTGTTAGCATTATGAGCCAAACCCTCAAAGCCGTGCGCGGCACGCGCGACCTCTTGCCACCGGAAACCGCGCTCTGGAACCGCATTGAAACCACCGCCCGCCAGGTCTTCGCGCGCTACAACTTCGGCGAAATCCGCACCCCCATCTTCGAAGACACCTCGCTTTTCGCCCGCAGCGTGGGCGAAGAAACCGACATCGTTTCCAAGGAAATGTACACCTGGGAAGACCGCGCGCGGGCGCAGTCCGAAAAACCTCAATCCCTCACCCTCCGCCCTGAGAACACCGCCGGCGTGGTCCGCGCCTACATCGAGCACAAGCTCGGCGAAACCGGCCAGTTGCAAAAGCTCTTCTACATCGGCCCCCAATTCCGTCGCGAACGCCCCCAGAAGGGCCGCTACCGCCAGTTCTGGCAGATCGGCGCCGAAGCCATCGGCCCTCCCTCCGCGGGCAGCGAATCGCCCCTCCGCGACGCCGAAATCCTCGAGATGCTGGCGACATTCCTCGACGAGCTCGGCATCGCCGGCTGGACGCTCGAGCTCAACTCCGTCGGGTCCGCCGCCGACCGCGCCCGTTATAACGAGATACTTCGCGCCGCCCTCGTTCCCCTCGCGCCCCAGATGTGCGTGGACTGCCAGCGCCGCGCCGTCACCAATCCCCTCCGCGTCCTCGACTGCAAAGTCCCTGAAGACCAGCCCATCATCGAGACCCTGCCCAAAATCGGCGATTCGCTCGGCCAGGAGTCAATCGACCACTTCGCGGCCGTCACCGCTGCACTGGAAGCCGCCGGCGTGCCCTATCATCTCAATCCCCGCCTCGTCCGCGGCCTCGACTACTACACCCGCACCACCTTCGAGTTCACGCACGGCGGTCTGGGCGCGCAAAACGCCCTGCTCGGTGGCGGCCGCTACGACGGCTTGAGCGAAGCCATCGGCGGCCCCAAAGCCCCTGGCATTGGCTTCGCCATGGGTCTCGACCGGCTGGTGCTAGCCCTCCAGGCCGCGGAAGCCGTCCGAAAGGACGCCGCACCGCAGATAGCCGATGCGTACATTGCTCCTTTAGGCGAAGCCCTCAACGCCGCCGCCCTCACCCTGGCCCGCGAGTTGCGCCGCGCCGACCTTCACATCGAACTCGGCGACGGCGCCTTCCGCTTGAAAAAATCGCTTGAAATCGCGAACAAGCTCGCGCGCAGAATCGTCATCGTCGGAGAAGATGAGGTGCAGTCCGGTAACTTGACGGTGAAGAACTTTCTGACCGGGGTGCAGACCAAAGTTTCTCGCGCAGAGCTGACCGCATGCCTGAAGAAACCCGCTCGCGAGGTTCCGGCTTAATCCACCAGCTTGGCAATCTCGTCGAGATCGAAGCGCGCCTGGCTGCCCTCGAGCGTGAAGGCGCGCTCGGCCAGCGGCTCCAGCCGTCCCCCAAGATAACGATAGGCCGGCCCATCGGGATCGAGAATCAGAATGGTGCGAATCCCCATCTTCTCGTAATACTCGCCTTTCTCCATGAGCTGCTTCAGCGAGTCGCCCGGCGAGAGGACTTCAAACACCGCAACAGGTGGATGCGTGGCATAGGGCTCGACCGGTCGGCTGCGGTCCAGCAGCGTCACGTCGGGAATGAGAAAGCTGTAAGCATCGACCTGAACGCGCAGTTCCGGACGGACCCGGATCCCGGCGCGCGCTGCCTGCATTTCAAACCAGACCACGATCGCCTTCTGCCACGCGGAGTGCTCGTTCTCTCCCATCGTGCTCTCTCTTTCCACGATCCGTCCGTCGATGTACTCGGCATCCGGCGAGTAGGAGCTTCGGAGATATTCTTCGACGGGCACAAAATC
>JASHUH010000139.1 GCA_030040115.1 Acidobacteriaceae bacterium
CTTCCGGCACATCGCTGTGCAATGCGGCGAGGGCAACAAGGTGCAGGTGCGCCGGGGCTATTTCGCCATGACGCCGCAGAGCCAGCAGTGAGCATTTCGCGGGTCGCGGATAACAAATCACGGCTCTACTTTTTGGCTTTTCGGTTGGAATGTGTCTGGAAATGAGCGCCGCCAGAATTGAGCGGCGAATCTCCCTGCTTGCCATGCCCAAGGCCCGGGGTCTAGGCTGTTGGCATGCATTGATGTCGCTGACACCCGGCTAACGTCGGCTTCGATGTTCATGTGCGCCTTAAACCGCGCGCGATCTTCCCACCTCAAGAGTTTATTTTTTGCCGCCATCCAACAGCGGTACAGTCCGGGCCCTATTGCCCGCACATGGAGGACTCACGTATGGCGCGCATCGCCGCGAATGTCACTGAATTGATCGGCCGCACTCCCCTGGTGCGGCTCAACCGTGTAGCCGCCGGCCTGCCCGCTACCGTGGTCGCCAAGCTGGAAAGCCAGAACCCTGCATCGAGCGTCAAAGACCGCATCGGCTTCGCCATGATCGCCGCCGCCGAAAAAGCCGGCGAAATTTCTCCCGGGAAAACCGTGCTTATCGAGCCCACCAGCGGCAACACCGGCATCGCGCTGGCTTTTGTAGCCGCAGTCAAAGGCTACAGGCTCATTCTCACCATGCCTGAGACCATGAGCCTCGAGCGGCGCGTCACCCTGCTTGCCTTTGGCGCCGAGATCGTGCTCACGCCCGGACCAAACGGCATGAAGGGCGCCATCGCCAAGGCCGAGGAAATCCTGTCGCGCATACCCAGCGGCCACATCCTGCAGCAGTTCGACAATCCGGCTAATCCGGCCATCCACCTGGCGACCACCGGACCTGAAGTTTGGGACGACACCGACGGCACGGTCGATATTCTCATCTCCGGCGTAGGCACCGGCGGGACGATCACGGGCGTGGCCAACTATATCAAGCCGCGCAAGCCTTCGTTCAAAGCCATCGCGGTCGAACCCACAGACAGTCCGGTGCTCTCCGGCGGCAAGCCGGGCCCGCACAAGATTCAGGGCCTGGGCGCGGGCTTTGTGCCCAGCATCCTCGACACGAAGATCATTGACGAGGTGGTTCAGGTCACCAACGACGAGTCCATCGAGATGGCGCGCCGGCTGGCTCGCGAAGAGGGCTTGTTTGTGGGCATCAGTTCCGGAGCTGCGGCGTCCGCGGCGCTCAAGGTGGCGGCGCGGCCTGAGAATCTCGGCAAACTCATCGTCACGGTGTTGCCTGACGTCGGCGAGCGCTACCTGTCCAGCGTGCTCTTCGAGCCGCTGCGCCAGCAGGCCATCGCCATGCAGCCCGAGACGATTGCGGTGATGGCGTAAGAAGACAGGGGCCGAGGAACCGGGGGATCGAGCGGCCGGAATTTGAGCGTGGTCTCCTCGCCTGCCTGATTTCTTGTTCCCTTGTTCCCTTGTCCCCTTGGTCCCTTGGTCCCGATTTCCATGTTCGACCGCATCCGCGAAGATATCGAATCCGTGAGGGAGCGCGACCCGGCTGCGCGTACGGGGCTCGAAATCGTGCTCTGCTATCCGGGGCTTTGGGCGGTGTGGTTTCATCGCGCCTCTCACCGCCTTTGGCGCGCCCGTCTGCCTCTCGCGGCGCGGATGCTTTCCCAGATCGCCCGCCTCTTCACCGGCGTCGATATTCATCCCGCCGCCACGCTGGGCCGGAGGCTTTTCATCGACCACGCCACGGGCGTGGTGATCGGCGAAACCGCCATGGTGGGCAACGATGTAACCATGTATCAGGGCGTGACGCTGGGGGGAACCGGCAAGCAACACGGTAAACGTCACCCCACCATCTGCGACAACGTCTTCATCGGCAACAACGCCAACATCCTGGGCGATGTGACGGTGGGGGAAAACTCACGCGTCGGCGCGGGCTCGGTGGTGCTGGGTGACGTGCCGCCCAACTCCACCGTGGTCGGCGTCCCCGCGCACATCGTTTACCGTAACGGCCAGCGCGTCCTGATTACCGATCCCCACGACATTAAGGACCCGCTCTCCGACGCGCTGATCGCCCTTTCGGCCCGCGTCGAGGAACTCGAAGACCGTTTCGGCGCCCACGTGCACGGGGCCAAGCCCTTCGCCGACGAGGAAGCGGAGCGGACGGCCTACCGCGTCCAGCTCGACCAGTTGCGCGCCTACGTTTCCATGGGCGAGGGCATCTGAGGCCGGGCGCGAGATTGCCAATCTCCACTCCAGTTTCCTATTCTGAGCGGGAAAGGCAATGACGGGCGCGTCCACTTCGCACGCGCAATTTTCCGGTTTGCGCCCATGGCCTTTGGCAAAGCATCGTTTTCCGGAACCGTGCCCATGGCGCCCTCACTGTCGTTTCCGCGCTTTGTCTTCAAGAATCTGCAGCGCCGGCCGCTGAGAACGCTGCTCACCCTGGGTGGCATTGGCATGGCGGTGGGAGCCTTCGTCGGATTAGTGGGTTTTTCCCGCGCTTTCGAACAGCAGTGGATGCGCATTTACTCCAGCAGCGGCACCGATATTGCCGTGATCCACCAAACCTTTCTCAACACTTCCGTGGACGAGTCGGCGGCGGCGCGGCTCAAGACCCTCCCCCTTGTCGCCCAGGCGGCGCCGATGATTTATAACGTAATGGCGCTTACACCCGACGTGAACGCCCTAGCCTACGGCTGGCAAGCAAGCTCGTACGAATTCGAATCGCTGAAAATCCTCGCCGGCCGGCGTTTCCAAGACGGCAAGCCGGAAGTCATGCTCGGCGACTTGCTGGCTCAGGACCTGAACAAAGGGCCCGGCGACCAACTTGAGATCGAAGGAACTCCCTTCACTGTGACCGGCGTCTATCACGGGCCGTCGGCGCTCGAAGCCGACGCGCTCATCATGCCGCTCGATGAACTGCAGCAGATCGGCAGTTTGCAGGGCAAAGTCTCGACCATTCACGTCAAGCTGCGGCCGGCGCCGCCGGGTGAGTCGCCGGAAGCTTACATGAAGCAAGCCGAGGATGAGATCGAATCCGCGGAGCCGGGGCTGCGCGCCGTTCCCGCGGCGGAGCGCGCCAGCAACAACCAACTGGTGCGGCTGGCGCAAGCCTCGGCATGGGGAACGTCGCTGATCGCCCTGCTGATCGGAATTCTGGGCATCGCCAACACCATGGCGATGTCGGTGTTCGAGCGCACTTGCGAAATTGGCATCTTGCGGGCGCTGGGCTGGAAGCAGTGGCAGGTGCTGGCGCTGATTCAGCTTGAGGCGGGCGCACTGGGTTCGGGCGGGGGCCTGCTCGGTCTCCTTTTTGGATGGTGCGCGCTGCATGTGCTCGCGGCTATGCCGCAGACGGCGAGCATCGTTTCGTCTTCGGTCCCGTGGTTGCTGCTCATTGAGGCGATGGGGATTGCCGTCCTCGCCGGGCTGCTGGCTGGGGCGCTGCCGGCATGGCGAGGCGCGCGCCTTTCCCCGGTTGAGGCGCTGCGGCACGATTGAGGCGTATCCTGACCTCTCCGGAACCTGTTCTTTAACCGTCTCGCCCCTTCCCAAACCGCTCCTGCAGCAAACGGCGCGGAATTTTACCATGAACGTTCTGTGGCAGGCTCCCCGGCGCGACGATCCAGATGCGGCGAGCGGCCTTATACGGGGCAAGGCGTCCCTGGCACCACGTCACGAGTTCGTCTTCGCCGGCTCGGGCTGCGGGATGTAGTTCGACCGCGGCGACCGGGATTTCGCCTTTCTCGGCGTGTGGCAGTCCGAAGGCTGCGGCGCGCGCAACGGCCGAATGGGCGAGCAGTGCCTCTTCGATTTCGCGAACATAGACCGAATAGCCGCCGGATTTGATGACGTCTTTTATTCGGCCGACGAGGCGAATCAGGCCAAGGCGATTGCGCATCGCCAGATCGCCGGTGCGCAGCCAGCCGTCGGCGGTGAGGAGCGCACGGCTTTCATCTTCGCTTTTCCAATAGCGCGGAGTGGGACCGCGGCGCCAGATCTGGCACTCGCCCACCCGGCCTGGAGGCGCGGGCCGGCCGTCTTCGCTCGCGACGCGAATGTGAAACGGCGGTACCGGAAAGCAGAGCTTGCCGCGACCGGGCAGCAACGGAAAGTCGACACCCAGCATGGCGAGGCCGCCTAGTTCGACCATGCCGTAGCCGTTAATAAGCACGGGAGGAATGCGCAGGCCGCCGGGCAGCCGAGCCAACGCGCCGAAGCTGCGCAGGCGCATACGGACTTCGCCGGGCAGATCGTCGCTGGCCGAAAGCCAGAGGCGGACGCTGGCCAGGCGAGCGGGATCGGGATGGCTGTTGACGAGGAGCGCGAACATGGCGGGCACACCGACTACCGCTGTGACGCCGTAGCGCTCGATTGCGTCGAGGGCGGCGCGCGCCTCGAAGCGATCGAGAAAGCAGCCGCGAATGCCGGCGATGAGGCCATGGAGGGCGATGCTGACGGCCATGATGTGCGACCAGGGCAATGCGACGAGGGCAAGATCGCGTGGACCGAGAACCAGAGAGGCTAGAACTGTGGATGCGCGGGCGCCGAGGAGGGCGTGGCTCGAGAGCGCCGCGCCTTTGGGAAAGCCGGTGGTGCCGGAAGTGTGAAAAACGGCGATAGTGGCGGCGGGATCGATGGCGGAGGGCGGAAATGGCGCGCCGGAGGCTGCGGGGTGCATGAATCCCTCTAGAGTTCGGGGTTCACCGCCGGCATCGCGCTCGGCGCCGGCCTGAATCCAAGTGCGGACCGGCAGTGCGCTGCGTTCCATGACCGTGCGCTCGAAGACCGCCTTATCCGTGACTAGAATCTCGATGCCGCTTTCAGTCAGGATGCGGCGCACTTCAGAGAGGGAAAGCTGCGGATTGAGCGGCGCTGCAATCCCGCCGGCGCGAATCACGGCCAGAAACCAGTGAAAGCAATCACGTGTATTGGTGCGGTAAATGGCCACCGGCTGGCCGGGGCGCAGGCCGACGGAGCGGCGGAGAAACGCGTCGAGGACGGAGACTTCAGCGTGAAGTTCGGAAAGGCGAAACGGGCCTTCGGCTCCATGCGAGACTTCGCGGTCGCCGTTGCGGCGCAGCAGTTCGTCGAGGAGATTGGCGACGGTCAGGCCGCGGTCGCGCGCCAGCCGATACCGGCTGAGAAAGCTCATGGGAGCGCAACCGGCCTGCGTCCCCAGTCACTGGCGACGCAGTAATGGAAGAGGCGGTCGAGGTAGTCGAGCACCGGCGGGGGGCGGAGGCCGGCGGGCGCCAGCAGTCTCTCGGCGTTGCTGGTGTCGAACTGCATGCGCATGGTGAAGTAGTCGCGGTAGGCGCGTCCATCGCGCAATACCCGGCGTTTACGCCCCCACAAGGCGGCGAGCAGCAACGGGCGCAAGGCGGCGAAAAAGAGCCAGGGATCGACGTATCGCGGCTCGGGAGCGTGAAAGTACTCCGCGGCGCGGTGGGCAATCTGCTCAATGGTGGCGCTGCCGCGCGGACCCGCGCAGAGATGCGCCGTGCAGCCCAGAGCGGCCTCATCGAAAAGCAGGCGGGTAATGGAAGTGGCGACAAAATCGACGGGCACGATGTCGAGAACCGCGTCAGGGTATCCGGGCACGGTGCGCCACAGCCGGCGCGCGTAGATTTTCAGCGGCCAGTACATCATTTTGAAACTGGAGGTAAAGCCGGTGCGCGAATCGCCCACAACGATGCTGGGGCGCAGAATCACGCCCGGTAACATAGACAGCCGCGCGCGCACCAGGGCCTCGGCCTCGGCCTTGGTCTGCTCGTAGCTGTTGCGGTAGCTCTGGCCCGCGGCAAGCTCGCTTTCGCGCACCAGACCCG
>JASHUH010000015.1 GCA_030040115.1 Acidobacteriaceae bacterium
TCGCTGGAAACCTTCAATCCCGACGCGAATCCGGATCCAAGCTACCCGGCTGGAGTGGAGACGGTGTGGAATGTGTTGAACCTGTGCAACGAAAGCGCGAACGAAGGCGGCACGCCAGCGCAGCCGGATTCGGGGTTCTTCTGGTGCGCCGAGACCGGGGCGGGCGGCGGCGGAAACAGCCAATTCTGGGGCCGGCCGACCTACCAGTTTGGGCCCGGCATCACCAACCGCTACACCGCCTACGGCAACGGGACCACGCAATGCGCGCTGGCGCGGCCGGGAACGCCATGCCGCGAGGTTCCGGACATCTCCGCCGAGGCGGACCCGTATACGGGCTACGCCGAATACTGCACCGGGAGCGCCGCGACGCCCTACAGCGAATGCGCCACGTTGGACCAGTACTACATCCCGCCGGGCTGGTTCGAGATTGGCGGCACCAGCCTTTCGTCGCCCCTCTGGTCGGCGATCGTCGCCGACCACGACAGCCTCTACCACACCCGGATCGGCAACGCGAATCCGCTTCTCTATCTCCTCTATAACGTGGATGCCCCAGGATTCTTCAACGACATCACGGGCATTCATCAAACCACCAACAACAACGGCCTGTTCCCGACCACGCCCGGGTACGATCTGGCCACCGGCATCGGAACGCCCAAGATGGGCGCCTTGATCACGTTCGTCCCGCAGAGGTAGCAGATCGCGATGCGGACCTGCCGGCTGGAGCGGATACTGGGAATAGCGGGCCGCGCACGCAACCTGCGCGGCCCGCGAGTCTGTGCGTCGAGGTGGGCTGCGCGGCCGCGGGCGAAATGAATATTGAGCGCGGGCCGGCTTTTCACCGGCGACCGGGTTGACATGCGCGACCCGTTGGTGGAGAAAAACTTGGGCCGGGGGCCGCGCAGGGATTCAACTCAACTTGCCGCCGCGCAGGGTGAAGCGCTCACCGCGCCAAACGACGGTATCGCCGGCAAAACCGGCTGCCCATAAACCCATGGCCACGAGATCGCGCAAGGGAACCAGCCACAGCCAAGGAAGCACCTGATGATCGCCCAGCACTTCTGCGCCCACCGTCATGGCCAGGGTCAGGCGCAGAAAAAAGCTCAATCCCAACAGCCAGAGACTCACCGGGCTCGACCCGCTGGCCAATAGATTGAGGAGCGCCCAGCCAATTCCGTGGGTGACGATCATTCCTGCGTAGCCCCAGGGGCGCACTTCGCGAAGGGTGCGCAGCCAGCGCAGTTGGTGATCGACGAAGCCGCGCCAGTCATAGGGCGGTACGGCGGTCTCGACGATTTCCGGACTCAGGACCACGCGATAACCGGCCTGCGCCACGCGCGCGCCCAACTCGTAGTCATCGGCAAGATAGTCCACCAGCGCAACCAAGCCGCCGGCTTTCTCAAGCGCGTAGCGGCGCACGGCGAGGGTGGCGCCCAGTCCGTAGCGCAGCCCGCCCTCGAACCACTTCGAGACCAGCACGCCGGGAATGAAGTCGGTGGCGATGCCCAGCGCCTCGAAATGGGAGGGCAGGGTTTGGTGTGCGCGCCCGCGGTAGAGCGAGGTGACGAGTCCGACGGGCAGCGGAGCATTCGCGCCTCTGGCGACCGGCTTTGCGGGCGGCTCCGCGAACGCAACCGGCGGTGAAGAAAATGCTGGAATGGATAACGCGCCGGAATGGGACGCCATTGCGGCGGGGGGGGCTTCCTGGTTTTCGAACGCCACCGGCGGCACGGGAAGTTGATTTTCGTTTTGGCTGGCGGTTGTTGTTTCCTGGATCGGCGCTCGCGAAGCATCCGCCGCAAAGCCGGCCATCACGCGCTCCAGGTAGCGCGGTGAAACCGCGATGTCGGCGTCGTTGATGAGCAGGAATTCGTAACGCGCGTGGGAGGCCATTTGCGCGAGGGTGCTCACCTTGCCGTTCGGGCCCAGCCGTTCCGGGCATTCGATGAGCCGGATGGCGCATTGGGGGAATTCGTACCGGAGCTCGTCGACGGCGGCGATGGCGGGGTCGTCGAGCGACGAAACGCCGAACAACAGCTCGAATTCACCCGGATAGTCCTGGCGGCAGTGGCTGGCGAACGCCTCTTTGAGACCGGGATCGAGACCCTTGAGCGATTTGAGCATGCTGACGCCGGGGGTGAAGGGGACTGCCTCGCCGGCTTGCCCCGCGAAGCGCCTGAGAAGGATGCGGCGCTCGCGGAGATAGATCCGCGCCGCCAGCCAGGCGATGAGGAAATAGCCCATCCCAGCCACGGCCAGCGCCGTAGTCGCCGTCCCCACGGCCGAGGCCAAAGCGTGTGGCATAAGGGCAGTGTACAGGGGGCAGAGATCAGTGGTCAGTTCACAGTTCACAGCTCAAAATACGTTCCTTGAAGTGGCTGGCAATGATCGCTGACCAGTAACCCCTGAGGGTCAGAAGCGATCACTGGGAACTGAGAACTCAGAACTGACCTGCCTCACTCGTACCGTAGAGCTTCGATGGGGTCCAGGTTGGCGGCTTTCCAGGCGGGATAGATGCCGAAGAGCAGGCCGATGGCGCAGGAGACGCTGAAGCCGGTGAGGACCCACCCGGCCGAAAGGGTGGCCGGCAGGCCGATGGGCAGCAGATACACGGTCCATGTGATCACGCCACCCAGGAATACGCCGATGATTCCGCCCAGTGCGCATAGGGTGACGGCCTCGCTGGTGAACTGGGTGAGGATGTTGAGCTTGGTGGCGCCGATGGCTTTGCGCACGCCGATTTCGCGAGTGCGCTCGGTGACGCTGACGAGCATGATGTTCATCACGCCGACGCCGCCCACCATCAGACCCACGCTGGAAACAGCGATCATGAAAATCACCAAGCCTTCGGTAACCTGGTCCCAAAGACGGGTGATGGAATCGGGCCCGAAGATATCGAAGTCGTCGGGAGCTTCCACGCGCACTTTGCGCCGGATGCGCAGCAGCTCGCGCACCTCTTCCTCAACCAGTGCCTTGTTCTTCTGACTGTCGTACTTGACGCTGACCCACAGGTCCTTGTTCTCGGGATGCAATTGCTGGAAGGTCCCGTAAGGGAAGTAGACTTGGTTGTCAGCGCGGTTTCTGCCGCCGCCGAAGGGCTGCTTCTGCTTGTCGAGCACCCCGATCACGGTGTAGAGGCCGGATTCGATGCTCACTTCCTTGCCGACGGCGTTCTGATTGCCGAAAAGATCCTCCCAGGTATCGTGACCGAGGATGCAGACGTGAGCGCCGCGATGGTCCTCGTCGTCGGTAAACATGCGGCCTTGCAAAAAGTCGAGGTCCATCACGTCGGCCACTTCGGCAGTTGAGCCGGTGAGGATGGTGCCCGCCACCTTTTTCCCGTTGTACTTTACGTCGACCTCGCCGACTTGGAACTCGCCGGCATGCTGCAGGCTGCCGTCGACGGCGAGCACGTGGGGAAGATCGCGCAACGCCTTCACGTCGTCGAGGGTCAGCCTTTTGCGCGCCAGCATCTCGGCCGTGGGGCGCACGCCGATGACCGGCATGTGGAAGACCCAGAGCACGTTGGTGCCCAGCGAGTTCACCCAGTCTTCGACGCGGTTGTTGAGCCCGTCGATGACCGAGGAGATGGCAATGACGGTGGTGACGCCGATGACGATGCCGAGGATGGTCAATCCCGAGCGCAGCTTGTTCGCCCTCAGCGTGTCCAAGGCCATTTTGACGGATTCGCGGGTTTGGCCCTTCATAGTTCTCAGTGGTCGGTAGTCGGTGATCAGTGGTCGGTGGTCAGGTCACTTGAGGTGAAATCATTTCGGGTTTCTTGTTTTGTCTAGAATCGAGTAGATCATCTTGCCGACTGTTCGTAAAATGCCTTTCGAAAAATATTGATCGGCTCGCCCATGCCCTCTGCCAGCTCCGGCCCGTCGCAGCGAAATGTGACGGGCAGGTGGCGGCGCTACGACGGAATGGGTGGCGTCATTCCTCCATTACCGGCGGTGGCTGGCTCCGCGGCTATCGTAAAGAGGTGAGTGAACTGAAGTGGGGATGGGAGTCGAAATGCAGCGAGAGTTTCCTTCGGCGCCGGTGTTAGCAGTGGGAGCAGTGGTAGTCGACCAAGGCCGCGTGTTGCTGGTGCGGCGGGGTTCGCAGCCGCTCAAAGACCGCTGGACCATCCCTGGAGGTGTTCTCGAGTTAGGCGAGTCGCTCGCCCAAGGCGTGGTGCGCGAGGCGCGCGAGGAAACCGGTTTGATCGTCGAACCTCTCGAACTCCTCGAACTTCTCGACCGTATCCATCGGGAACGAGAGCGCATCCAATTTCATTACGTGATTGCCGACTATCTTTGCCGGATCACGGGCGGCGTACTCAAGGCGGCTTCCGATGCCGCCGAAGTGCGCTGGGTGGAGCGGGCCCAATGGAACAGCCATAGCGCCCTGGGTGTGGACCCAGTTACTGTGCGTGTGCTCGAAAAAGCATGGCGGAGGGCGCGGGAATTGGGGCCGGAGGAACGATGAAACTCATGAGAGGGTTGCTTTTGATGGTGGGCTTACTGGTCGCCATAGCAGCTTTCGGTTTCTGGATGCGGCCATTGAAATACTTCGATGAGTTCACCTATTTGGAAGAGGCGTTCGCGGGAATTCAAAACCATCAGACCGCCGTTGATGGCTACCGCATGCACTATGAGACAGCCGGCCCGGCCACCGGCCGGCCTGTGGTCCTGATTCATGGACTGGGCGGCAGGGCCGAGGATTGGCGGGCCCTGGAGCCCTACCTGGTGAGAGCGGGCTACCGCGTTTACATGCCCGACCTGATCGGCTATGGCCGCAGCGCCCAGCCCCGGAATTTTTCCTACTCGGTGCGCGACGAAGCGGCCGCTGTGGTTGATTTCCTCAACAACATGGGCCTCCAGCGCGTCGACCTCGGTGGCTGGTCGATGGGCGGCTGGGTGGTCCAGCTCGTCGCAGCAAGGCATCCCGAGCGGGTTAAGCGGCTCATGCTCTTCGATTCCGCGGGCCTCTTCGTCCATCCCACCTGGAACTTGAACCTCTTTACTCCCACCACGCCGGCGCAACTCGATCGCCTGAACGCGCTGCTTATGCCCGATCCGCCGCGGATTCCCGGGTTTGTCACCACCGATATTCTCCGCGTCTCCAAGGAAAGCGGATGGGTGGTCCAGCGGGCCATGGCGCAGATGCTCACCGGCCGCGACGTGACTGACAACCTCTTGCCGCAACTCAAAATGCCGGTTCTGCTGATATGGGGCGCCGATGACCATATCATTCCTCTCGCGCAAGGCGAGACCATGCATCGGCTCGTTTCCCAATCGCAACTCGACGTGATTCCCGGATGCGGTCACCTGGCGCCTTTGCAGTGCACTCTCTCCGTGGGACCCCAGGTGCTCAAATTTATCGAAGATACACCGGCTTATCACGGCACAACCCCGGCGTCGACGCTTCCCGAAACCGCCATCGCGTCCACGCCGGGTGTTTCCGAAACGGCCTCCATTCCTTCACCGAAAATCTCCAGCCGGCGTTCTCTCGCTGCCGGCGTTCTGCCCAAACCCGCATCCATGGAGAAGTAACCGGCGCCGTTCCGTGGAGCCGCCGGCCCCGCTCCCCCAGCGGATCCTCTCTTGGTTCATGCGACGGTCCAAAGGCCGGGCGCTGGCCGGCGCCAGGGTGTTCGAAACCGGACAGAGCGTTTCACGCGCGGACATCGCGACGCCTCCCCGCCCGCCGCACCTTCCTGATTTGGCTCATCTTGTGCTTGGGCACTGAAATGCATATGCAGTGGGCGTGGAGGTGCAGTGTTACGCGATTGGATCTTTGCCCTGCGCCAGTTAAAATCCTCGCCGGGCTTTTTGATCGCCGCGGTGGCCACGTTGGCGTTGGGCATGGGCGCGAACATCGCCATCTTCACGCTGGTGGATTCGATCCTGCTTCGCCCGCTCCCGTTTCCTCAGCAAGAGCGGCTCATGCGCATTGAAGGCAGCCCGGAGGACGCCGACGCATTCCTCTTCCCCAAGGGCTGGATTCGCGCGCTGGATCAGCACTCGGCCGCCTTTGCGGCCATCAGCGGTTTTGGCGCAGACACTGAATCGAACGTGGGCGACGCAAGCTCGACGGAGCGCGTCTTCGGCGCGCAAGTGATGGTCAATGCTTTCGGCGCTCTCGCCGTGCAACCGGCGTCTGGCCGCTTCTTTGCGCCCGGCGACGCCATCGCCGGCCACGATCCCGTGGTGGTGCTGAGTTACGGGTTCTGGATGGAGCGCTTTGGCGGAAGCTCCGCCGCGGTCGGCCAGACCATCCGCATCGACGGCGTCTCCCGCCGTATTCTCGGCGTCATGCCTGCGGGTGTGCATTTTCCGTACGCGGACACGCAGTTTGTCACGCCGGTGACCTTCAAAACCAACGACGCCATCGATGCGTGGGCGGATTTCAACCTGCGCGCTTTCGGCCGGCTCAAGCCCGGAGTGGCGCCTGCGCAGGCGCAAGCCGAAGTGCGCGGCCTGCAAGCGCACCTGCTGCCCTTGTTTCCGTGGGTAATGCCCGACGCCTGGGCGGCCAATACGACCGTGGTCCCGCTTTTGGAGTCGGAGGTCGGCCCCATGCGCCCACGTTTGCTGCTGCTTTTTGCGGCAGTCGGCCTCATCCTGCTTATCGCTTGCGCCAACGTCGCCAACCTCATGCTGGCGCGGGCCGCGGGCCGCGAGCGCGAAATGGCGATTCGCGGCGCGTTGGGCGCTTCGGGTGCGCGCCTGCTGCGGCAACTGCTTGCCGAAAGCGTGGTGCTCGGCCTGCTGGCCGGCGTTACCGGAACCCTCGCCGCCGCCTTCAGCCTGCGCGCCTTCGTCGGCTTGCTGCCAGCCAACACGCCGCGCCTCGCCGACGTGTCGCTGAGCTGGCATGTTTTGGCCTTCGCCGCCGCCGCGTCCATCCTTGGCGGTTTGCTCTTCGGCCTGATCCCGGCGCTGCGCATGGCCGCGCCGCAATTGGGCGATTCGCTGCACTCCGGCGCCCGCACCGTAGCCGGCAAAGCCGGCCAGTTCCGCGAATCCATGGCGCTGGTGGTGGGGCAGATTGCGCTTTCTGTCCTGGTGGTCACCGCGGCGGGGCTCATGCTGCACAGCCTGTGGAACCTGATGCAGGTGAACCCGGGCTTTCACGCCACGCGCGTCGTCACGGCCGAGGTTTCGCTCGACGCGGACACCTGCCCCAGCATCATTTCCGGCGGCACTCTGGGCGCGCCTGGCCACTGCTGGGCGTTCTTTAACACGCTGCTCGATCGTCTGCAGGGATTACCTGGGCTCGAGGACATGGCGCTGACCGGCTCGCTTCCGCTCAACGGGATTGAAGGCAATTTTGTGTTCGACGCCGAGAGGCATCCTCGCGCCGCACGGCAATTGGCGTTTGTGGCTACGGCTCGCACCGTCTCACCAGGCTACTTTACCGCGCTCGGCCTGAATCTGTTGCGCGGCCGCCTGCTCGACGCCCAGGACGCCTCGGGAGCCAGCCACGCCGTAGTGATCGACCAGAAAATGGCTGAAGAACTGTGGCCTCATGAGAACCCACTGGGAAAACACATCATCAATGTAGCCGCGGAGAAGACCCCGGGGATATGGAATGCGCAATACGCGCTCGCGGTGGTGGGCGTGGTGAGCAACACGCACGAAGGCAGCGTGGCGAGCAGTTATGGCATGGAGATTTATGAGCCCATGATCCTGCTGCTGGAGCAGCCTTCCATGTATGTGCTGCTGCGCACCTCGGCAAGCGCGGGGCAAGCCGCCGATGAACTGCGCCAAGCCGT
>JASHUH010000140.1 GCA_030040115.1 Acidobacteriaceae bacterium
TGCCGCCCTCCGAAGCCTTGGGCCAGCTCACGTCTTCCGTCATCAGTGCTAATGCACCATTGATGTCCCGCTTGTTGAATGCGGAGTACGCCTGCTCAATGATCATTTTGGTGTCTGCCATCTGTTCTCCTATTAGCGTGGAGATGAAGAAAAGTCGCTACTGCTGAGCTGGCGGCTCTGACGAATAGACGATGGACGCAATGCGCCAGCCATCGGCCGCTTTAACCAATTACCAGGTCTCGCTACCGCTGTTGTTGGCCTTCCCGTCGACATTGAAAACGAAATCGAAATAGACAGCCGCGATCGTACCATCCGTGTGGATCACAACGTTGCTGTGTTCCGGGTCAAAATTCTTAGGTGTCGTGGAGACCAACTTCGCGAAATCGCGATAGTTGCTAACACGGACTTTCTGGGCCGCTGCCGACGTTGCCTGGGCTCGCGCGTATGCGGAGTCTGTCAAAACGTTCAGCCAGAGATTCGCATCAGACAAAAACAAACTGGAAAGTGCGGTTCCATCATGAGCGAGGATCGCGGCGTGATACTGCTTCATGACCTGCTCGATCGCCGCTTTGTCTGCGTGGTGATCGTTGGCGGCCTGGGTTTGACTTGCAGATGTTGCCTGCGTCTGAGCGATGAGCGCTATAGGGAAAAGGGCAAGAGCACAGAGTGCGAGGTGATTCAGTTTCATCATGATTTTGTCCTGAATTCGAAAGATAGGAAGTGCCTTGCCGCACGAGCGGCGCGACATTAAGCCCGCAGAGACGCGAGACCCAAATGCAACACACTGCAATCCAGCTTTTCGGCTTCCATGTGTCCAAGCCAGCGGAAAGCCGTGCGACCCGAACGAGTTCCTGAGGTGAAAAATCAAGCGGCAGTTTCGCCATGATCTTCGCTGCCTGATCCCGGTTGCACGGCGCCTTGTCTCGTATGGCTCGTCGCAGTAGCACCGGGAGCTGATCGATCGTCGGATCGGGGCAGTATGCCGGCGTCCCAGGTTGGTAGCGCCAGGATTCGGAAAGTGGGCCGGCGTCGATGACGTCGAAACCCATCTTGTCCACAAGAGCCATTACCCGTTGCTTCGATTTGAGGTCGTCTCCCGAGACCGGAAGTGCGATTCGTCCCTTTGAACCTCGCCGAAGAGCCTGGTGGAGAAGGCTGTCGGCCACAATGCTGTTGAACGCCTTGATAACGGGACGGCCCAGCACGCGAGAAGTCCATTCACTCTCGATCATTCCGCTTTCAATCTCAGGAATCGCACCATCGCGAAGCGGGTAGTAATTTCCAGTGTCCACGATTGGCGAGGACGCAGGAAGTCCGGAAAGCAAGTCCTTCGGCAGCGACGGTACACTTTTCATCGGAATTGCGATAACGAGCAGATCGACTCGTCTCGCTGTCTCTGAAATGTCAACCGGAGTAGCGCCGGTTTCCTGGGCGACCTGAGAAAGTGATTCACGACCGCGCGAGTTTGTGATCAGCACGCTGTGCCCAAGTCTTCGGAAGTGTCCGGCAAGGGCCGATCCAATATTGCCTGCTCCTATGACTCCAATCTTCATCTCTGCTCCGCTTTGCTGACGAGGTAGCGACCCCGTTGAGGATGTCGGTACTATAACGCACGTTTTCCTAGATTCGGAAACGGTCGTTGTAGATTCAAAGAAATGCTCCTATTCTGAAAGGGAGGAGACCGATGCCGCCGGTCCCAAGGCACACTTTCAAAGCCGCCATGATCGCCGAGAAGGATCGTGCGATTGTGCTTGCTGCGCGCGAACACTTTCTCCAGGGCGGGTTTGCAGGAGCATCGATGGACGGAATCGCCAAATCTGCGGGCGTTTCCGTGAAGACCATCTATAGCCATTTCGCCGATAAGGAAGAGCTCTTCAGTAAGGTGATGATTGCAGCATGTACCGACCACCTTCTTTCGCAAGAACTGCCTTCCGATGAGGTGTTTGCACAGCGATTTGCCTGGTTTCGTGAGGCCAGTCAGCGCGGACTCGCAGAGGCCGGCCGGGAATACCTTCGCCACCTTCTCTCTGAGGAGCAACTTGCTCTCTATCGCGTCGTGACACAAGACGCCAGTCGCTTTCCGGAACTCGGCCGTCAGTACCAGAAGAACGTTGCCCGCGGCAGGACGGGGATTCTTGCTGCCTACCTTGGGAACGTTGCTCGAAAAAAGAGTTGGGCGAACCGCCACCCTGCACAGGATGCTGCTATCTACGAGGCATTGCTGCGTGCCGGCATATGCGAAGAGGCTCTGCATGGCCTGCTGACGATTACTTCTGACGTAATTAATAAACATGCACGGTCGTCGGCCAAAACGATGTGGAATCTGTTGACCGCCTAGCTCTGCGCGACGTTCAGCGCTTCGCATCGGTTCTGGAAGAAATCAGAGAGGAATATGCCGATCTGTTGCAGCACCTGAGTCGAGGCGCTCAGTTGGCCTACGGATCCCGGGAAACCGTGCACCATGCCTTCCCAGACATCCAGTTGTGCATCCACTCGGGCCGTCAGGGCCCGGTCGACAAAACGGACCGAGTCATCGAACAGCACTTCGTCGTCGCCGACGTGAACACGAATCGGCGGGAGGCCGGTCAAATCCGCGCGGAGCGGCGAGGCAGCGGGATCGCTGGGATCGGTTCCATTCAAATAAGACCGCACCAACTCCGCCGCCTGGGAATGAATGAAGTAAGGATCGGCTGCCGCACGCATCGTCCAGCTCGCAGCAGAGAACGAAAGGTCCGTCACCAGCGAGATTGCAACCCCGGCGACGGGAGCTGCCTGACTGTTAACTGGAGACGCCTTCAGCGAGACAAGCAGCTCAAGAACCAGGGTCCCGCCCGCGGAGTCGCCCGTGACGGCGATCTGCTTGTAGCCAAGCTCCAACAGGCCGGCATAGCAGGCGCGCACGTCCGCAGGGGCCACAGGAAATGGATACTCGAGAGCAAGCCGGTAGTCCGGCGCGAATGCTGCCACACCAGCATGAGCAGCAATATGACCACCGAGATGCCGATACGCTTTCGCCGAGCCCCAGTTGAACCACCCACCATGAATGTGAAGGATCGCTGCATCAGGCTGAGCGTCCTTTGGCCTCGACCACCAACCCGGAACACCGCCCACGGTGCCGGGTTCAAAACTCACGTATTCGGGAACAGCGACGTGCTCCATGATGGCATCGAAAGGCGCGCGCGCCACAGTTCCTCTCAAGCTTCCTTTGTGGGGTTCGACGATAGCACGCAAGCCAGCCATTGCGGTCTTGTCGGCCGTCCTGATGAGGTGAAACACGGTTGCATTCTGTTGGGTGAAGCGCCGGTCTACAAGAGATGTCGACATTTGAGTTCTCCTCTGTGTGCGCCGTTCGTGCCGCACAGTTCTGCTATCGCGGTTGGATTTTTCCGCGCCCGCAGGTCCGAACAGTGGACGCTTGCTTACGAAACCGAAAGACAGCCGACAAGTCGACTTTCTGTTCCAGATCCGAACTCGGTGAGTGATCTGCCGGTAATGCACTCACCGGGAACCGCCGATTCAGATTGCCGATATTGCGGCTCAGAATCGGGGATTAACGAGGGAAATGAACCGCAACAATTACTTTCAATCTCATCTTTCCAGAAGAGAATCGAGCGTTTCCCGCGCCGGACTCACAAGTTGAGAAACCGACATAAGCTGGCCTTCATGCGGCCATTTCGGAGGCCCGCGCCAGTGCTTGCATGTCGATATATTCCCGAATTCTCGTCAATTTGCCATTTCGAACGGTAATGGCGAACACCCAATAATCCACGAATGTCCTATTTGTCGCTTTGATCCTCCCCGTAGCGGAGCCGACGACCAGAACCCGATCTCCCTGCGCTATAAACTCGGGGGCTCTGGGTACGAAGTTTCCACCGTTTCATTAGCTCTCTGAATTAGATTCTCCAATCCCGCTTGCCCGCGGTGCGTGCCGGCCAGTGGCCAGTTCTCGCCCGGAATGATCCACTCAAAATCGTCGGCAGACAACGCCAACAAACCTTGCCTATCACGGCGGCCCAGTGCTGCAAAAAAATCCTTCACAATCTGACATTCTTTTCGATGCTCATCGAAATCTCCTTTTCCCTTACATCAGAGCGTGTCCGATCGAATCGGACATTTTGGAGCAGTACTTCTCGGACCAAATCGCACGGTCGACGATCGATCACTGCTCCTTCCTGAACAAATCCTGGAAGATGAGTGGGCCCCAAATGCGGTCGCGTGCGTGCATCAGCGCGCCACCCTCGTTGAGCTTTCCCAGCTTTACGGGTGCGAACCCGAGATTTTTGGCCAAATCCGCCACGGGAGCGATCGCCTCCTCGACGTCGCTCGACAGAAAGACGACCCGATGGCCTCCCTCGACGATCGGATCGGTCGCCAGGGTGGCCGCAGGCAGGTGATTGAAGCCTTTCACAAGCTTGGCGCCAGAGAAAGACTTCGCAACGAAGGCGGAGGACAGCAGACCGCCCATCTCCTCAGGTGAAACTAACGCGTTCATCGCGTCGATGACCGTCTTGCCTTTCCAACTCGACTGCGCTTTCGCAACCTCGCGATGTTCTCCGAAGGGGACCGCCAGGATGATCGTGTCGGCCTTGAGCGCATCTTCCAGTGACTTGGCGATGACTGCAGGTCCAATCGCGCGAGCCAGCGGAGCCAACTCCTCGGGCGGCCGGCGGCTCGCGACCGTCACGTCGATGTTCTTACGGGCGAAGGCATGGGCGAGAGCCTGGCCTATCTTTCCGAATCCTACAATCGCATAGCTCATAACACTTCTCCGATCCATGTTGATTCTGATTCCGCCACCTTTTCAGATGGCCGTCATGCCGCCGTCGACGAACAACTCCTGCCCATTCACGAAGCTTGAATCGCCGGAGGCAAGAAACAGCGCAACCGTCGCTACTTCTTCAGATTGGCCCATTGTTCCTCGGGGGATCAGGGATTCGAAATCCTGCCTAGCTTCCTTGGTGAGAACTGCTTCCTGCATTGGTGTGGCGATCGCACCAGGAACCAGCAGGTTCACGCGAATCTTTCTGTCCTTCAGTTCATTGAGCCAAGTGCGTGCGAAGGAGCGCAGCGCCAACTTGCTCGCCGCATACACGCTGAAGCCAGGGAAGCCCTTTGCCGCAGCATTGGACCCGGTCATAAAGATCGATCCGCCATTGTTGAATGGCGGCAACGCCTTCTGCACTGTAAACAGGGTGCCGCGCACGTTCAGGTCGAAGGTCCTATCGAAGTGATCCTCGGTGATCTGTCCCGGCGGGACGGGCTCGCCAATACCGGCACTCGCGAACAGGATGTCGATCTTGCCCTTTTCCCGCTTCACGATGTCGAACAGCCGATCGAGGTCGTCGAGATTGGTCGCATCACCTTGGACGCCGGTTACATTCCGGCCGATTACCTTGACGGCCTCGTCGATCTGCTCTTGCTTCCGCTCCGTGATGAAAACGTAAGCACCCTCTTCCACGAAGAGTTTGGCGCTCGCCAGCGCCATGCCGCTCGATCCACCCGTGACGACTGCGACCTTACCCTCAAGTTTTCCCATAACTGCTCCCTTCGCTAGATGCGTAGCTTTGACGTGTAGCATTCCGTACAGTGGAGTAGATTTCCCTGGCGGTGGACCCTGGGTTACGTGTCACGACCACAAGATCCGCCACTCTCCGTGCTAGACCTGCGCCATGCCTCCATCGACGGCGAGGTCCACGCCGGTAATGAAAGAGCTTTCGTCGGAAGCGAGGAACACGACGGCGGCCGCAATTTCCTCAGGTTCACCTCTGCGGCCGAGAGGAATCTGCGAGACGAACTGGTCGGCCGCTTGCCTGGCTTGCTCAGGAGTGAGGCCTGCGTTCTCAAGTGCTGGAGTCTTGATTGGTCCGGGGCTTACCGTATTCACGCGGATTTTGCGGTCTTTCAGCTCCATGGTCCAGCCACGCGCGAAGCTGCGCACAGCCGCCTTGCTCGCGGCGTAGACGGCAAACACTGGCATTCCCAGCACGTTCGCGACTGAAGAGGTCAGGATGATCGAGCCTCCATCCCTGAATAGGGGAAGGGCCTTCTGCGCCGTAAAGAACAGTCCCTTTACGTTTAAGTCGAAGGTTTTGTCGAAATGAGCTTCGGTAGCCGCTTCCAGCGGT
>JASHUH010000141.1 GCA_030040115.1 Acidobacteriaceae bacterium
CGCCGGCGATTACTCTTTGACCTGCATGTGGGACCGTATGGTCAATACCGGCAACAATTGCTCCGGCCGGAATCCTCACTTCAGCAATTCAATCCGCAGGTCGTCCTTCTGTCGCTCAGCGCACGGGAACTGATCGCCACAGTGCCGATGAATGCGACCGCAGATGAAGGGGACATTGTTATTCGTCGACATGTCGATGGTCTCCGCGTGCTGTGGCAGAGGGCGCGAGAGGCGTTTCGGTCGACGGTTATACAACAGACCTTCTTAAATGTAACCCATCCGTTGTTTGGCAGTTATGACCGTCTTGTCGGCGGCGCACCCTCACGGTTGATCGCCGGGCTAAACGAGCGCGTGGCTGAGGCAGCGCGGGAGGACGGTGTCCTGCTTCTTGACGTTGCGCGGGCGAGCGAAAGCGATGGGCTCGACGCCTGGTTCGACGTGACACGCTGGCTGCAGGCAAAGATGGAGATCGCGCCACAGGCCGCACCGCTCTACGGAGATCTGCTTGTGAGGGTGATCGCCGCGCAACGGGGGCTGTCAAAGAAATGTCTTGTGCTGGACCTTGACAACACCCTCTGGGGCGGCGTGATCGGAGATGACGGGGTCGAGGGAATCGTGCTGGGAGAGGGGACAGGGACAGGTGAGGCGCATCTTGCTCTGCAGCGCTATGCGAAGCAGTTGAGAGACCGCGGTGTGATTCTTGCCGTCTGTTCCAAGAATGAGCCGGCGGTGGCTGAGGCCGCCTTCAGCCATCACCCGGAGATGTTCCTGAAGCGTTCCGATTTCGGGGCCTTCGTCGCGAATTGGGACGACAAGGCTGTGAACCTGAGGCGAATTGCCGAACAGCTGAATATCGGAGTTGAAAGCCTGGTGTTTGTCGATGACAATCCCGCGGAGCGGGCGCGCATCAGGGAAAGCCTTCCGATGGTGGCAGTCCCGGAATTGCCATCTGACCCGGCTCGTTACGTTCGACGCCTTGCCGAGGCAGGCTACTTTGAAGCTGTCGCGTTCACCGCGGAAGACACTCAGCGGGCGGAGCAATACGCGGCCAACGCATCCAGAGACGCGTTTCTTGAGTCGTCCCAAACGATGGACGAGTTTCTAAAGGGGCTCGAGATGTCTGTCATTTTTGGTCCCTTTCAGAAGGTCGACCTTGCACGAATCGCACAGCTGATCGGGAAGACCAATCAGTTCAACCCGACAACGAGGCGGCATTCCCTGGACGATGTTGCGAGGTTCGTGGCTGCCGATGGCTCTCTCACCCTGCAATTCCGGCTTGTTGACCGGTTCGGCGACAATGGCCTCGTCAGTGCGATGATACTGCTCCCGGATCCGCAGTCTTCCGATGTGATGGAGATCGATACCTGGGTAATGAGCTGCCGGGTGTTTGGACGGCAACTCGAACAGGAGGCAATGAATATCGCTGTCGAAGCGTCACGCCAGATGGGCGTCGGCAGGCTTCGGGCAGAGTACATACCAACTCCAAAGAACGACGTCGTCAGCAATCTTTAACCATCTCTCGGATTCAGGCCCGCGCAAGTGGCGGAGCCCCAAAACGGCACCACCACATGGGTCCTGCACGTCTCCGAGTATCGTCCTCAGCCCACTTTTATTTCGAGAACACCGGGAGCAGCATGAGCGAGCATGAAATTGTGAACAAGCTGACGGAGATCCTCCGTGATCTTCTGGCCGATGATTCCATTGTGCTGACTATGGAAACCCGCCGCGATGAGGTTGCTGGCTGGGATTCCTTCGCGTACGTGAATTTCATCGTTGCAGTGGAATCCGAGTTCGGCGTGAAGTTCAAGGTGGCCGAGGTGGAGTCCTTCGAAAACGTCGGCGCGATTGTGCGACGGATCAGCGCCATCTACGCTACTCGATAGCAGCAAGAGGACAGAGGAAACAGGCGAAATGTTATTCAACTCCTATCCCTTTATCTTTCTATTTCTGCCCGTGGTGGTGGCGGTTTTCTTTGTGCTGGGAGCGGTGTCGCGAGTGTGGGCTTTGCGCTGGATTATCGCCGCGTCGCTGTTCTTTTACGGGTGGTGGAGGCCGTTGAACATCCTGATTATCGCGCCGTCGATCCTGATCAATTTCGGGCTGGCGCGGCTTCTGCAGCGGCTATTACGGCAGGAGAAGGGCAGAGCGGTTCAGGCCGTGCTGCTGTTGGGAATTGCTTTCAACGTGGCCTTCCTTGGCTACTTCAAATATTCGAATTTCCTCGTCGGCGCCGTGAACGATGCCTTTGGTACGCAGTTTGTGCTGGCGCGCATCATTCTGCCGCTTGGGATATCGTTCATCACATTTCAGAAAATTGCGTTTTTGATCGATGTTCAGGCAGGCCGCGTGGAGTCCTTTACCTTCCAGGATTATTGTCTTTTTGTGCTCTTCTTCCCGCAACTCATCGCTGGGCCCATTGTGCACTATCGTGAAATGATGCCGCAGTTCCACCGTGCCCCGTGCCGTTTTGACAAAGAGAACATCTCGGTGGGCGTGACGCTGTTTGCCTTCGGATTGTTCAAGAAAGTGTTTATTGCCGACAGCATCGCGCCGATAGTGAAGCCCCTCTACGAACAGGCGGCTGCGGGCGGGAAGATCGGCATGGCTACAGCCTGGATTGCCGCGATCGGCTTCACGCTGCAGATCTATTTTGATTTTTCCGGATATACCGACATGGCGCTCGGAATCGCCCGCTTCTTTGGCGTTCGTCTGCCGCCAAATTTCAATTCGCCGCTGCGCGCTACAAACATCATCGACTTTTGGCAGCGGTGGCATATGACTCTTACCCGGTTCCTCACGGCATATATTTACAACCCGCTCACGCTGTGGCTAACACGACGGCGAGCAGCCAAGGGCCTGCCGGGATTTGGAGGGCGGAACCGGACTGTGGGTGGATTTATCGAACTCCTGATGTTTCCGATTCTCTTAACGATGCTCATCTCAGGCATCTGGCACGGGGCGGGTTACACGTTCATCGTCTGGGGTTTGCTGCATGGTGTTTATCTGGTCGTGAACCATGGCTGGCGGCAAGTGGGGCCAAAGCTATGGCGTGATAAGGCAAGTTACGAACGTTTCATGCAACCGGCGGGATTTCTTATCACATTTCTATGCGTTGCAGCGTCCATGGTCATTTTTCGGGCGACGACACTGGGATCGGCGGGCAATCTGCTGGAGGGAATGGCCGGACTTCACGGGCTCGGCGTATCTGGGTTGCGAGGTCAATTCGATGTTGGGCTGAAGCACGTGGCATTGTGGGTCGCCGTGCCGGGGCTCATTGCCCTCGCGCTCCCAAACACGCTGCAGATGCTGAGCGCGTATGAGCCGGCGCTTGGCTGGAGATCGGGCCCGGGTGGCAGGTGGAGGGCTGCTGGCCGTGTGCTGTGGAATCCGTCACTGGCCTGGGCGCTCGCTATTTCGGTGATCGCAGCGCTGGGCATTGTGAATCTTGGCGGGCACAGCGAGTTCCTGTACTGGCAGTTCTGAGAGAAGAGTCTGCAGATGCCAAATTTTGTTCAAGATAAAGAAGCGCCTTTGCCAGCGGCCAAATCGCGGCCTGCGTCTCCGAAACGGCGGCGCAATTGGCTGATTGGTGCTGCTGCGCTGATCATCGTGTGCGCTTCTTTCGCGGCGGTCTTCGCTTTCAAAGCGTTTCCCGTGGGATGGACGTGGGAGATGGTGACGTGGCGGGCAGAGCTGTTTTCGCGCAAGGCTTCGGGCCAGATTCCCGACCTGTCATGGCGAGAGCTGTGGTGGATGACGCATGTGCGCGGTGGTTTTGGGCTGGAGGGCGCTTTCAAGGGAGGATACAGCCTTGAGGGCACCGTAACCAATCCTTTTATGAGCAATGAGGATCACGAGGCCGGGGAAAGACTCTTCAGTGGCGACTGCCAGACCTGTCATGGCAAACAGGGAACCGGTGCGTATGGACCGCCTTTGAATCGCACCGGGTTCAGCCATGGCGACAGCGACCTTGCAGTTTACAAGGTGTTGCGGGACGGCATTCCAGGAACAGGGATGCTGCGTATTCCGATGTCCCAGATGGAAAGGTGGCAGCTTGTCGGGTATCTGAGGACGCTGCAGGCCGCGAATTCCCAAGAGACCGCGGAACGGTTGCCTGCTGCTCACATTCAGGTGAGTAGCGAACAGGTTCTCCACGCCGGGAACAGACCGGATGAATGGCTGACCTACTCAGGCTCCCTGGATGGACATCGCTATTCGCCGTTGACCGAGATCACGCCGCGGAACGTCACACAGTTGCGGGTTCGATGGGTTCATCAATTCGATACGACCGAGTTGGAAAAAAGCGAGTCAACGCCGATAGTCGTTGGGGGGAGCATTTTTCTGACTGAGCCGCCGGCCAACGTCGTTGCCCTGGACGCTGGTTCTGGAGCTGTAAGATGGCGGTACAGTCGAGGACTGCCCGACAAGCTACCAGCATGCTGCGGTCGAGTGAACCGAGGGCTCGCACTTTTGGGCGCCATGGTGTACTTTGGGAGCCTTGATTGTTACCTGATCGCCCTGGACGCCAACACCGGCAGCATGATCTGGCAAACCAAGGTATGTGATCCGGCGCAAGGATTCACCATGACGGGCGCCCCGCTCATTGTCAACGACACTGTGGTAGCAGGCGTGGCCGGTGGAGAGTATGGAATTCGGGGCTTGCTCGCCGCCTATGATGCGAAAACGGGTATTCAGCGATGGAAGTTCGATACGATACCTGGTCCCGGAGAACCAGGACATGAGACCTGGAAGAACGATGCATGGCAGACAGGCGGTGGCCCCACCTGGGTCACCGGTAGTTACGACCCGACGCTGAATCTGATTTACTGGGGCGTCGGCAATCCGGCCCCGGGACTGCAGGGGAAATTTCGTCCCGGCGACAATCTCTTTAACAACAGCATGCTTGCCTTACACGCCGATTCAGGGAAGCTGGCCTGGTACTTCCAGTTTACGCCGCACGACGAACACGATTTCGATGCAACGCAGACTCCGATCCTTGCTGACCTGCCGATCAACGGGGTCCTTCGTCGCGTGTTGTGCGTTGCTAACCGGAACGGGTTCTATTACATACTTGATCGGGTGACCGGAGAATTTCTGTTAGGGACGCCATTTGTACAGGAAAACTGGGCGAAAGGTCTTGATTCCAATGGGCGCCCGATCCTCGCTGCCGACATGCAGAGTTCAGCAACGGGTCGGGCGACGAGACCGGGGGTGGGTGGCGGGACGAACTGGCAAAATGCGGCATTCGATCCCCGGTCGGGATTGATTTTTGTGCCTGCCACTGAAGGCGCGTCTGTTTTCACCAAGTCCCCCCATCCGGAGCGCGGCGACCTTGGTTTTTATCCGGGCAGTTCGGGCGCGAATTACGTCGTGCCGGAAGAGCGTGTGGTTCGGGCGCTGGATGCGGCAACCGGCACAAAGAGATGGGAGAGGTGGGAACGGTCCCTTCCGTTTGGGAAAAAATCTCTGGACCCGGGATACAGCGGACTGCTTGCGACGGGTGGAGGCCTCGTGTTTGGCGCCTCGGGAGGGTTCCTGTTCGGAATCGATTCGGCGACCGGACAGGAACTGTGGCGTGTCTACCTCGGGGGAGATACATTTGCAGCGCCGATTTCCGTCAATGTAAATGGACACCAGGTTATCTTAGTGTCGGCAGGCCGGGCGCTGTTTATGTTCGGTTTGTAAGTTCACCTCTCACCCTGGCCAGCACGGTCCGATGATTCCATGCCTCGCCTCGTCGCGTGTCGTATGTCGGGGCGACGGCGCATTTTGAAGGGTCCCTGCGATGCGCGATCGCAGAATGCTCGCAGCGTCATAGAATAG
>JASHUH010000142.1 GCA_030040115.1 Acidobacteriaceae bacterium
ATCAGCCAGACCATGCTTCGGGTTCCGCGCTATCGCATTTACCTTGTCATGTGCGGCGGCGTCGGAGTTTCCCTTGTGACCGCAACCATCCTGCGCCTCGGTTTCCATAACGGTCATCTTCAGGCGACTTTTTCCGCGGACGGCTTTCGCGTCGCCATCGGCATCATCGCATTCTGGGTCGTCGCCGGCCTGCGCAGCGCTTTCGTCTCCGCAGGCAATCGGCAAGCCGGCTGGATATTCCACTCCATCCATGGCATGCCGCCGAACTACGCAGCGGCCCTTCCTCAAATCCAGGCTACCCTGCGCTGGGCGTTTCTCGCCGCTTCCGCAGTCACTCTCGCCGCCATTGGCGGATTCCAATTCATCGCCCCCGCCAATCTCCGCACCGCTCCCTCGCTCACGGCGCAGCTCATCACCGGAATCGGCCTTTGCCTCATCCTGACCGACGCTTTCTTCCTCAACATGACCTATGTCCCATTCAGTGGCGAAGTCCCCATCCAGCAGGATAACCTCGCGTTCACCGTTCTCCGTTACTACACGTTTTTCCCGATCGTCACCACACTGGCATTCTTCTTGGAACGCTGCATGGAGCATGGCGGCGCACAACTCAGCGTTCCCGTCATTGCCATTGTCATCGCACATTTCTGGCTCCGCAAAGTTCGATGGGACACCCTGCGATTAAACTGCAGCCAGGTGGCTCTTGAGGAAGATGAAGACGATTTCCCGCTCAAGCTAGGGCTGCGCTATTGAAGGTCCAACGGAGGAGATGGATGAAGCTGCGATGAATGTCAAGCGATGCGCGCGAACAAAATTGAGGATTTCTGTTAACCGGATCTGCGCTTCGCCGTCTATCGAGCAAGCGGTTCGACCCATTCTGTCGTCCTTTGTTCGGGCAGGTTCTCTTTTTCCAGGCGCCAACAGGTGGTCCGTCATGAAGCTGAGGTTTTCGGCCGCGGGCGTGGCCTTGCTGTTTTGTCTCGCCTTCCCACCACGGTCCACTGCGCAAGCCAGCCCTCCAACCGCCACGTTGCGCGGCGCGGTCCTCGACCCGAGCGGCGCGGTTGTGCCCGGCGCCAACATTGCTCTCGTGCTGGGGAGCCAAGTTTGGCGCACCCAATCCGGCGCCGATGGCCGTTACGTCTTCCATTCGCTCACTGCCGGCTCTTACACCATCGCCGTCACCGCCAAAGGATTTGCGCCCCTGTCCATTCCCGCTGTTGAAATTGCCCCTGGCGCAAACAAGGAGCTGAACCTTTCCCTGGCGATCGCCGTCCAGCAGCAGGAAGTCACCGTCGAGGGGCAGAGCCAGGGGCTCAGCCTCAATTCCGACCAGAATGCCAGCGCCACGGTAATTAAAGGAAGCGACCTTGACGCTCTCTCCGACGATCCCGACGAATTGCAAAGCGAGCTGCAGGCCTTGGCGGGCCCTGCCGCCGGGCCCAACGGCGGGCAAATCTATATCGACGGCTTTGAGGGGGGCCAGATTCCGCCCAAGTCCTCCATTCTTGAAATTCGCGTCAACCAAAATCCCTTTTCCGCCGAGTTTGACCGCATCGGCTACGGGCGCGTGGAGATCATCACCAAGCCGGGATCGCAAAAGCTGCATGGCATGCTCGCGGGATTTGGCTCGGACTCCGCCCTCAACACAGCCAATCCGCTGGTGGCGCATCAGCCTAGCTATTATCTTGATGCTGTGTTCGGAAACATCACGGGGCCGTTGACCAAGCATTCGGCCTACTTCCTGAACGGGTTCCACACGAACAGGCAGAACCAAACCATCGTAGACGCTCTCAATCCGCAGAATCTATCGGAGAACTTCTCTGAGGCTTTCCCCAATCCGTCGAGCTATCTTTCCGTCAACCCGCGCATCGACTTCATGCTCGGCAAAAGCAACATGCTCACCCTCCGCGAATCCATTTTCCGTACGAGTGAATCGGGCAGCGGCGTGGGCACACTCAATCTGCCCGAGCAGGCCAACAACTCAGAGAGCCAGGAAAACACGCTCCAGCTTGGCGATACGATTCTGGTAAATCCCAACCTGGTGGATGAGGTCCATTTTCAGTGGCGGCGTATCCGCAACAGCCAGGCCGCGGCCTTTTTCACGCCCGCGGTTACGGTGCAAGGCGCGTTCACGACCGGAGGCAACAGTTCCGGCGTCTCCCAGGATCATGAGGATGATTTCGAACTGCAGAATTACGCCACCGCGACAGCGGGGAGCCACACCTTCCGTTTCGGTATGCGTCTGCAAAGCTATCGTGACGCGAACGTTTCCATATCGGGAGCCAATGGAACGTACACCTTCGCTTCCGTCGCCAACTACCAGGCCGGAACTCCGTCGCAGTACTCCGCCACCATCATCGAGAACCCGCTCGCGCGTGCGCTGATTTTCGATGGCGCTCTCTTCTTCGAGGACGATTGGCGGGTGAACTCCAACTTGAACCTCGGTCTCGGTCTTCGCTTTGAAGGCCAGAACCGGATTCGCGATCATGCCGATTGGGCGCCGCGCATCTCCTTCGCATGGAGCCCCAGGCACTCGGGGGGCTCACCGCCGAAGAATGTTATCCGCGGCGGCTACGGCTGGTTTTATAACCGCTTCACGGTGCCGAATTTCTTTGGTTCCTCGGCCGGCGCGCCGTACATCGTGCAGGCAATTCACAACAACCTGATCAATCAGCAAAGCTATGTGGTTGACGATCCGGACTTCTACAATCCCAACGCTCCGGTCTCGTCGTCGACGCTCGTCTCCAGCGGGTTTTCGGTTCCGTACTATAACACCATCGATTCCCACTTCCACGCCGCCCTCGACATGCAGGCGGGAGTGGGCGTAGACCATCAAATCGCCAAGGGAATTACCAGCAACATCACGTATCTTTACACGCAAGGCGTTCATCAGTATCTGACCGACAACATCACCGCGCCCGTGTTCGACCCTGCTACGTACACAGTCTCTGCTTCGATCCCCGCCGCCTATAACTACCAGTTTCAATCGGGCGGCGTATACAAACAGCAGCAGATCATCATCACCACCAGTATCCGCTGGAAGCGCCTGGGCCTCAATGGCTCCTATACGTTCAACAACGCCAACAGCGACACCCAGGGTGTTACCTCGCAACCTTCCTTCGAGCAGGATCCTGGCTTTGATTACGGCCGGGCCAGCTTCGGCATCCGTCATCAGGTGTTCATGCTCGGCACGTACACCGCGCCCCATGGAATCACGTTTGCGCCGCTGTTTGCCGCGCAATCCGGAACCCCGTACAACCTGACCATCGGCAAAGATCTGACCGGCAACAATCAGTTCAATGCGCGCCCCACCTACGGCGTCTGCGGCGCGCCCGGCGTGGTCTCAACTCAGTATGGATGTCTCGACGCCAATCCGGCCGGAAAGGGAGAACGGATCATCCCCTACGACATTGGAACCGGGCCTGCAAATTTCGTGCTCCACATTCGCGTAAGCAAGGTTGTTGGCGTGGGTCCGCGCATCAAAGCCGCGGGCCAGGGGATGGCACTTCAAAACGGGCAGAGCGTGAGCGGGCGCGGTTTGAGCAGCGGCGGCGCGCCCATCCGCCTCGAC
>JASHUH010000143.1 GCA_030040115.1 Acidobacteriaceae bacterium
AGGCTCAGCGCGTAGGCGATGGCCATGCGCACGATGGAGTAGAAGGCGTAGACGGGCAGGGCGGCGATGGAGCTGGAGATGGGAACGACGGGGACGGGCTTGCTCAGCCAGTAAAGGCCGGTGCGGACGACGGCGAAAAACGCCGTGAGCGCGCAGGCGGCGATGCCGATGTCCATGAAGAACGGCCACGAGCGGAGGGTAACCAGGGAACGGGCGAGGGGGTGAGCGAGCTTCAACGGACCGCCTCGCTTGGCGAGGCTTCCTCATCCTGGGCGTCGGGCAGAACAAAGCGGCGGCGGCCGGCGTCGAAATCGAACAACTCCGCATACCGGCCCCAGGCCACGGCCGTCTCCATTTGGCGCTGCGATTCTTCCTCGCTGAACTGCTCGTCGAGCAGGTCGAGGAAAAAATCCTCGGGAACGGTATGGTCGCTCTTGGACTCCAGGGCGCGGCGTATCTGGCGGAGGAGGAGAACATTGGAGACCGCGGCGTCGCGAAAAACCTCTTTTTGGCGGAGGATCTCGGAATTGGCGAACTCGGTTCCGTCGGAAGTGATGACGGCGTCGCCTTCCTCAACGGTGAGGAAGCCGAGCAACTGCGCGGCGTCCACGATGGGCAGCAGGTCGTCGATTTCGAAGGCAAGATCGTCGGCGAGGCGATACATATCGTCCCGGCCGCCTTTGTCGAGGAGGAGTTCCAGCAGGCCGGCGATGCCGCCGGGGCGCGCGTGCGGCAGCATCTGGTAGCGCATCTGCCGCTGGTCGCGCGGGCGCGGGCCGGTGGGCTGTGGGGCTTCGGCGGGGGCGGTGTCGGGGCGGGTGAGGACCTTATAGATATAGTCCACCAGTTGCGTGAAGGGCTCGGATTTGCGCTCCCGCGGCTGCGATATCTGCACGCGGAAGTCTGTGCGGATGCGGCCGGGATTGCGCCCCAGGACCACAATGCGGTCGGCCAGCAGCACCGCTTCCTCGATATTGTGGGTGACCAGGAAGATGGCCTTGGTGGGCATGGTTTTTTTGGCCCACAACTCCAGCAGTTCGCTGCGCAGGTTTTCGGCGGTGAGCACGTCGAGGGCGGAGAAGGGCTCGTCCATGAAAAGCACCTCCGGCTCCACAACCAGGGCGCGAGCAAAGCCGACGCGTTGCTTCATGCCGCCGGAGAGCTCCTTGGGATAAGCGGCCTCAAAACCGTCCAAGCCCACTGTGTCGAGCATTTTGAGGCTGCGCTCGCGGCGCTCTTCGGGAGCAACCCCGCGAGCCTGCAGAGGCGCCTCGACGTTCTGCAGGACCGTGAGCCAGGGAAAAAGGGCAAAACTCTGGAAGACGATGGAGACATTGACCTCCGCCTCGGCGATGGGCTTGCCGTGCCAGTAGACCCGGCCGGCCGTGGGGGTGGATAGCCCGGTGAGCATGCGCAGCATGGTGGATTTGCCGGAGCCCGAGGGGCCGAGCAGGGCGAGGATTTCTCCGGGCAGGATGCTGAGGTTGGTCGCGGAGATGACCTGGATGCGGTTTTCGCTGGGCTGAGCGTAGTATTTCTCGATGCCCTCGGCGCGAATGATGGCTTCGGCTGCCGGCGCCGGCGTCGCGGTTTCGTTGAAGATGCCCGCTTGCTGCATTGGTGCGCCTCTCCGCTGAGGTTTCATGATCCGGACCGGATGCGGTTCGTTTTTTGCTTGGACGGCGTCTTCGTCTTGCGCCCCGGTATATCCTGGTTTTTGTAGGGCAAAATACACCCTCTGACGCCTCCCCTGAAGAGTAGCGGGGAGGCCGGTGGGGCAGGCTTTTTGCGGCTGCGTCGGCCGATCCTCAGGCTGGATCCGGGACTTGACGCCATCCGCTTGTGCAAGTATAGATTCGGCGCGTTGATTTCAGGTGAATCGGGACCGGCGAGAGTCGAGACATCTTCCCGGTCTTCCGTTTCCAAACCCCGATCCGATGGGCGCGATTTTACGGAACCCGGAAAACGTCTAAGCCGAGCGTATCATCGAACATAGGCAACTGAGAAGAGATGTCCGCCCTTCCACTGCCGGGTAGTAGCGCCGATAAATCCGATTTCGCCAGCTCGACGAGCCGTCAGGAGAGTATGTCCGAAAATTCCCATCGACCCAGAGTTCTGGTTGCCGACGATGAACGGGTGATTGCCGACACGTTGGCGATGATCCTGAACCAAAGTGGCTTTGAGGCGCGCGCCGTGTATTCCGGCGAGCGCGCCCTCGAATTGGCGCCGGCCTTCGAGCCGGACATGCTCATTTCCGACGTCATTATGGCGGACCTGAATGGAATCGACGCCGCCATTCGCATCCGCGAAATTCTGCCGAAGATCAAAATTCTGTTGTTTTCCGGGCAGGCGGCGACGGCCGATCTGCTCGAGAAAGCCCGCGCCCACGGCCACGAGTTTGAAATTCTGGCCAAGCCGGTCCATCCCCAGGATCTGCTGAGCAGGTTGCGGGCTTAGCCAACGGCGCGCTCATCTTGCCCCTGGGCGACGCAATTCTTCTGCGCGCCAAGTTGACGTCGCACAGCCAATCGCTGTCCCTGGAATCTTCTCCATCTCCCGATCCTTGAATCGTCTCCTTATCCTGGCCGGGGATATAACCGGCGCGATTTTCATTTCGCCGTGCCTATCGATTTTCATTTCGCTGCGCCCATCGACGCGCCGCATCCCTGCGTTCGCAGTGGGCGCACTATCTCCGAATCGCTCGCGCGATCGCTTTATAAGGCGAGATGGCGCTGCAGGTCTTCAGGATGGTGCGCGTGATCGATGGCCGTCTCGCGCCCGACGCGCCCACTACGGACCAACTCTGCCAGGGACTGTTCCATGGTCATCATCCCTTCGGATTTGGCCGTTTCAATATGGGCGCGAAGCTGGTGGTCATCTCCGCGACGAAGGAGATTACGGATCGCGTGGGTAGCCAGCATGATCTCGACAGCGGGATAGCGCCCCGCCCCGTTCGATGCCGGTATGAGCCGCTGCGAGATGATGGCCAGCAGCGCCAATGAAAGTTGTTGCCGTATCTGGGACTGATAAGTCGATGGAAAAATATCGAGAATGCGCAGCACCGTCTGCGCCGCGTCATTGGTGTGCAGAGAACTTAGAACCAGATGTCCCGTTTCAGCGGCCGTCAGCGCGGCCGCCATCGTCTCGCTGTCACGCATCTCGCCGATCAGAATCACATCGGGGTCTTGCCGTAGCGCCGAGCGTACGGCTTGAGCGAAGGTCGGCGTATCCTGCCCCAATTCGATTTGCTCCACGATGGAGCTGCGGTTGGCATGCTGGAATTCGATCGGATCCTCAATGGCGATGATGTGATCGCGTCGGCGGCTGTTAATCAGGTCGATCAGACCGGCAAGGGTAGAGCTTTTTCCACTGCCGGTGGGCCCGGTGACAAGCACAAGACCCTGGCGGCGCTCTCCCAGAAGCGCCACTCCGGCCGGCAAGTGAAGCGACTCGAGGGAAGGCGCTTGTTCCGGAAGAAGGCGAATTGCGGCTGCAAGCGTGCCGCGCTGGTAGTGATAATTGGCCCTGAACCTCCCAATTGCCTTTCGTACAAAACAGAAATCGAGAGATCTTCTGGCTTGCAGCTCCGCCAACTGGTCCGGGGTCAACATGGGCAGCAGAATGCTGCGCAATTCAGCCGACGATAAAGATTGCCCGATCTCCCCGCTAAGAGCGCCATTCACCCGCAGAATGGCCGGTGAGTTGGCGACCAAAAGGAGATCGGACGCCCGGCGCTGGACTGCCACGGTCAGAAAACGGTCGAGCAATTTGATCTCGTCCGCTTTGGATTCCTTCGCCGAACGATTTACTTGCTCGACGAGCCGCGTCAATTCGCCATCGTATTCAGCCATAGTCAGCTTGTAGAGGGAAGCCTGAGAGAGTTCTTCCTGTCTTTTGTTGTTTCGATCGATGCCAGCCTGAGCGAGAACTCGGAATAGATCGTCGGGGGGTCCGGAGCAAAGCCTGGCGCCGGATTCTGTTCGCCCTTTCCTTTTTCAGGACGCGTTGTGGAATGCTTTCGCTCGAAACGCTGCGATCGTCGCAATCAGATTACGCGCAGGGAGGCGAGAAATCCAGACCGCCCGCTGCGCCGCCTTTTCTGCGGCGGCCAGATCGGCACAGAAAGGGAAATGTGCGGAATGCGTCCCCAAGGCCCATCATCCATGCCATGCCAGGGTTCCGGCGAGGGGTGACCTGTTGCTCTGCCACTTCCAATATCTGTAAGAACTTCAAAGGATCCGCTATGGGATTTCATATTATCGCCGGCTCGCCGCCGGGTTGAGCGCCTCCCCCCAACCGTAGAATGACCTCCCTCTCACACCAAAGGCTTGACAACAACTTAAAGGTTTCAGTATTATGCTTTCGCTTCACCTTTCAACGTTTATCGAACCAGCGAACTTGGGCTTGAGCATGACGTCCATGCTCTGCCTCAGTGCGCACAACCTTTATTTTGGAGGGCAATATGTTGACTCGAATGCCAGAGTCTGGCAGGAGACTCTCCCACAGCCGTTGCCTCAGCGCCACCAGGTTGGCCCTGTGGATAGCGGTTGTGGCTCTGCCGCTTCTGCTGTTTTCGGGGATGCGACTCAACGCGCAAACCAGCACCATCACCGGAACCGTCGTGGATCCATCGGGCGCCGTAGTGGTGGGGGCCCATGTGCAAATCTTCAACGCGGCGACGGGCGGCCTGACCCGCGAAACCACGAGCAACGCAACCGGGGCCTTCCAGTTGCTGCCGTTGCTGGCGGGAACCTACAACATCAAGATCACCGCCCAAGGCATGCAGGAATTTGACCGCAACGGGATCGTGCTCGATCAGGACCAGCAACTCGGCCTCGGCGAGTTCCGGCTGTCTCTCGGCCAGACCACGCAAACCGTCACGGTATCGAGTGTGACCCCAACCATCGACACCACCAGCTCCAATAACGCGGCCGTCATCGATCAGCGCCAGGTAGTCGAGCAACCGCTGAACGGGCGCGACTTCGAGTCGCTGCTGACCACCACCGCCGGCGTGGTGACGAACAACTCCTCGCAATTCCGCCTGGTGTTCAACGAGACCGACGACTTTTACGTGAACGGAATGCGCGGCACGAACAACAACTTCTTCCTCGATGGCATCATCAACACCGACATCGGGGCCAACGACGGCGAGTACACTGACCTGAGCATCGACGCCGTGGGCGAATTCAAGACCCTGACCGGCAACTACGACGCCGAATACGGCCGCAACCCGGGGGTCATGATTCTGGTGAACACCAAGAGCGGCGGTCAGCAGTTCCATGGCACGCTTTATGAATTCAATCGCAACACCGACTACGACGCCAATAGCTGGTTTAACAACCAGGAAGGCCTTGCGCGCTCGATTTTGAGCTTCAACCAGTTCGGCGGCAATGTCGGCGGATACATTCCGCTTCCGAAGATTTCGCCGCGCAGCAACAAGAAGGCGTTCTTCTTTTTCAACTACGAAGGCACGCGGGCCAGCCGTCCCAATGGTGGAACCTATTACACCATGCCTGATCCGGAGATGCTGGGTCTGACTACCTCAGGCTCCGCATTGGGATACGCGGACCTTGCGCCGATGTACCGCCAAGGGCCGATGTGCACCTATTACAACGGTGGGCCCGCGGGCGTCTGTACGCCCATCATCGTTTCGGGATACCAGAGCGATCCGCAAACGAACTCGGCGCAATTACCGGCTGGCGAGGTGCAAAACGGACAAGCCTTCGTTCCCGGAACGGTCACGTATGACGCCGCCGGCGAGGTGACGGGCGGCACGCCGATCGCCGACAACGTAATTCCAGGGTCTGACTTCAACACGCAGTACGCGGCGATGATCGACCAAATCTCGCCGGGGTACAAGGGTAATTTCAATCGGCCTCTGTACAACAACGGGTACGGCGATGAAGAACAGGTGAACTTCCAGGACACCTACGTGTTCTACAAGAACCAGTACGCTGCCCGCATCGATTACACCTTTGGTCCGAAAGCCAGCGCATTCTTCCGTTATGTCGACGACCGGCAAGAGGAACACGAAGGTTTTGGCATCTTTTCCGGGCCAAGCTTTCCAATCATTCCTCTCTACCGGCAGAAACCTGGCAAGAGCTGGGCTTGGGAGCTGACCAATGTCATCTCCCCGACCATGACCAATGAAGTGTCGGTGGGCTGGCTGCACTTGACGCAGGACGTCAACATTGTGCCTGGCACGCCCCAGTCCGCTTACAGCAAGGCAACGCAGGGCTGGACAATCCCGGACCTCTATTCCTCGACCAACACACACGGAATTGCGCCCTCGCTTGCCGACGGCACGTACGTCAGCACCGGCGTCTTCCCGCCGGGCTGGATTTCCACCGGCAACACCCTGGTGGCCAACGACGACGTGTCGAAGGTATGGAAAAGCCACCTCTTCAAGTTCGGAATCCTGCTGGACCTGAACGAAAACGGCCAGGAAGGCACCTGGCAGGAGAACGTGGCCCTGAACTTTGCGCCCAGCAGCGAGAACTCGCTGAATTCCAACAACGGCATGGCCAACATGTTGCTGGGAAACGCGACCACAACCAGCCAAACCAACGCCTTTGTCTACGGCCATTTCCACATGTATCAGTATGAGGGCTACGCGCAGGATACCTGGAAAGTGGCGCCAAGATGGACTCTCGACTATGGCGTTCGTTACCAGTTCCTTGGCCCCACGTACACCACGGGCCAATACCACCAGTATTACTTTGAGCCGGACTTCTATCTGCCCAGCCAGGCGGTATCCATCAATACCGCGCCGAACACCCCCGGCCAGCCTCCAACGCAGGGATCGATCATTCCCAATAGCGGCAATCCCTACAACGGGATGGTCAGGGAAGGAACTGACGGTTTGCCCAGGGGCGGAATGGATTTCCGCTATGACAATGTCGGACCGCGCTTCGGCTTTGCCTGGGATGTCTTCGGGACTGGCAAAACCGCTGTTCGCGGCGGCTATGGCGTCTTCTACGAGCGCTATCAGCAAAATACGTTTAACTTCGGCGGCATCAGCAATCCGCCCAACGTGTACACGCCGACGATCTATGGCGGCAACATCGCCAACATCTCAACTTCGGAAGTGAATGGAGCTCCTTTGACTCCGTCGGGTGGGGTGCTGACGGTTTTGCAAAAGGGCATGATACCCACAACTACCGGTTATAACCTCGGCCTCGAACAGGCGTTGCCGCACAACTTTGCGTTCACCGCCTCCTACGTCGGCAACCAGTCCCGGCACCAGATTTACTTGTACGAAATGGAGCAGTTGCCGCTGGGGTACACAAACGTGATCAACCCGACCATTTTGGGCACGGTGAACAACGTGACCAATGCCATTCTGCCCTACCTGGGCTACAGCTCCATCATTCAGACCGTGATGGGCGCGAGCTCCGGCTACAACGCCTTGCAATTCAAACTCATCCGGCGGTTCAGCAATACCTTGACCGTCAACGCCGACTACACGTTTTCCAAGGCAATCGATCTGGAAGACGTGGACACCGACCAGAACACGATCCCCGACTACTCCGATCTCAAAGCCTTCTACGCTCCTGCGGGCTTTGACCGGAGGAACGTCTTTAACGTGCAATATGTGTACAACCTGCCCAGGTTCCAAGGCAGCAACAAGCTGATGCAGGAAACCGCTGGCGGCTGGGAGATTTCCGGCATCACGCAATTCTGGGGCGGCACGCCGTGCCTAAACGTGAGCAACACTAGCCCAACCAGCGATTCTTGTGACCTGAGCGCGACCGGCAACCTCGGAGATGGGGGGTTTGGCCATATCCGGCCGGACTACGTGGGTGGTTCGTGGACGGAGCCGCACTCGCACACCGTTCCCGCCGGGCAGTTTCCGATGTGGTTCAACCCCGCGGTCTTTGCGGTTCCCGCCAACGGGACCTTTGGGGCTTTCCACCGCAACACCATCTATGGACCGGGAATTAACAACTGGAATCTCTCCCTCTTCAAAAACTTTCCCGTCCGCGAACAGACCTCGTTCCAATTGCGGTTCGAGGGCTACAACGTCTTCAACCACACCCAGTGGGCGATGGTCAACAACAGCCTTTCCGCGCCTGACGTAGCGGGAACCACGTTCTCCGGGGCGAACGCCGGATCCTCGGGCCAGATCAATTCGGTTCGCGATCCGCGTGTGCTGCAACTCGCGGGCAAGTTCTACTTCTAACCCTGCTGTTCTCACCCAAGAAGCCGGACTCAATGCGGGTCCGGCTTCTTTGTTTGTGTCATACTTTTTCGGATGGAAAGAGGCGCCGGGTGCGGCGTTACGGGCGCGATTTCCGCACCGGTTCTGCTCATGAAGGTTCATACCGTTGCGCTTGCAATTGCCTTGCTCACGATGCGGCCTTCCGGCCACTGTGCTGGCAGAGAAACGGCGGAAGAGATCTTCGGCGCCTCCTAATTCCGCGGATGCCCGGGTGATGACGACAACGGCGTTTCCGGATATCCCCGATTCATTGTTGGGGTTAGGTTCCTGCGCGCAGGCAAAGTGGCGCTCCTCCGGCCGCACAGGAGCCACGCTGGTGGGGCCGCAGGCAGTTCCCATCGGGGCGCGCTCCCCTCCTTCTGCCCGATGTCATGGCCCCCGATTCCGTTGGGTAGTAACTAAACTTTCGTATATCTATTCAGTCCCATTCCGTGCTAAAGTTTTAAAATCCTGCCGAATTCTCGTGTCTCCCCCTTCGATGGACAGGAGGCGGAAGCCCTTATTTGGCGCTGCCATGGGGAAGCTACTAGCTTCCTTTAATAAGCCTTTTGAGCAGCAGCAAGACATAGATATTGCATGGTTTGGATATGAGCGTTGTGGCCATTCCGGAAGCCTTCGCGATCACTGTCGCCGGCCAGTGCGATCACGGAAAGGTTGGCGAAGAGAACCAGGATATGGCGCGTCACGCCAGCACGCCTCTCGGCGATCTGCTGATGGTTGTGGACGGCGTCGGGGGCAGCGAAGGATCCCGGCTCGCGATAGACGCCATTTCCTCCTGCATCGAGGGGGTGCCCGCGTTTTTCCCGCCGGAGATTGCGATTGAGGAAGCCATTCGCCACGCGAACGCCGTCATCGCCACGGCGGCTGCAAAGCCGGATTCCCCGGATAGCCACCTCGGCGCCACCGTGGTGGTTGCGTTGCTGCGCAGGAATGCCAAGCATCCGCATGCGCCCGTGCAGGCGATTCTCGGCCATGTGGGCGATAGCCGCGCGTACCTGGTCCACAACCGGAAGCTCGCGCAGCTCACCGGCGGCGATTCGGTCCCCGACCTGCTCGAAACCAGCCCGAACACGCCGCCAGAAGCAGGGGCGGATGCGTCGATGCCGCGTTGGCGCCTGGGACAGGAGTTCAGTGTCCGGGTGGAAATGCGCCAGGTGTCGCTCAAAGATGGCGACACGCTCCTGCTTTGCCCCCACGGTCTTTGGAGCTGCGTTCCGGAGCAGGAAATAGAGCATGTACTTGCCGACCGGGCTTGCAACCTGGAAGAC
>JASHUH010000144.1 GCA_030040115.1 Acidobacteriaceae bacterium
ACGACAAGCTCTACCGCTCCGCGGCCGAGCGCGAAGCCGACGCGCTACGGGACCCCATCCATTGCATGCAAATGCGGCTCCTGCGCGAGGGAGTCCTGACCACCACCGCAATCAATGAGTTGGAGCAGTCGGTGGACCGCGAGGTCGCCGCAGCCGCTGAGCGCGCTTTAGCCGCTCCCCTGCCCAAGATCGAAGACCTTCCGTTGCACGTTTACTCCGAGCGCCTCGACCCAACCAGCCTTGCTTTTGCCGCTGAACAGCCGCCGCCCGCGGCCCATTCGAAAAACGCGCCTGCGGCGCCTGCCGCCCTCCGCACCATGGCCGATCTCATCAACGCCTGCCTGCATGACGAGATGCGCCGCGATCCCCGCATCGTCATTTACGGCGAAGACGTGGCCGACGCCAGCCGCGAGGAAGCTCTGCGCGAAGCGAAGGGCAAAGGCGGCGTCTTCAAACTCACCGCCGGGCTACAGAAGGAGTTTGGTTCGGAGCGCGTGTTCAACTCGCCTTTGGCCGAGGCCAACATCGTCGGCCGCGCGGTGGGTTACGCTTTGCGTGGCATGAAGCCGGTGGTCGAGATTCAGTTTTTCGATTACATCTGGCCGGCCATGCACCAGCTTCACAACGAGCTACCCCTCATGCGCTGGCGTTCCAATGGCGCATGGGCCGCTCCCACCGTGATCCGCGTTCCCATCGGCGGTTATCTCACCGGCGGAGCTATTTATCACTCCCAATCCGGCGAGAGCATCTTCACCCACATTCCTGGCCTGCGCGTCGTGTTTCCTTCGAACGCCCTGGACGCCAACGGCCTCTTACGCACCGCCATCCGCTGCGACGACCCTGTCCTTTTCTTCGAGCACAAGCGGCTCTATCGCGAGACCTACGGCCGTGCCGCCTATCCTGGCCCCGATTTCGCCATTCCCTTCGGCAAAGTCAAAATCGTCCGCCCCGGCGCGGATATGACGCTCATCACCTACGGCGCCGTCGTTCCTCGCGCCTTGCAGGCCGCCGACCAGGCCCAGCGCATGCACGGCATCGACGTTGAGGTCCTCGACCTGCGCACCCTCAACCCCTACGACTGGGAAGCCATTGCCACATCGGTGCGCAAAACCAGCCGCGCCCTCGTGGCCCACGAGGACATGATCAGTTGGGGCTACGGCGCTGAGATTGCCGCCCGCATCGCCGACGAGCTCTTCGAAGATCTCGATGCGCCCGTGCGCCGCGTCGCCGGCATGGACACCTTCGTCGCCTATCAGCCGGTCCTCGAAGACGCCATCCTTCCCCAGCCCGAATCCATCCTCAGAGCCATCGTCAAGCTCAACAGCTTCTAAAGGTTCGCACGCTGTGCTCATCACCTTCGACGAGCCCGCTGCCGTTCCTGCTGTAAAGATCCCGGCGACAAATTCCACTTTAGCTGAAGGAGGCCAAAATCTCATCAGGTGATAGAACAGTGATGCCGCCGAACCGGCGAAAGTCCTTGGCATTGAGCGTCAGCAGATTCGCAATTGCGTGCACGCGCATCACTGCCACCATCCGGGCGTCATGGACCTGAATACCAGAGACGCCCGCCACAACGACGATTTTGCGCCACTCTTGATGTGTTGCTTCGCTGTCGGCGGCAAAAGAGAATTTGGATTCAATCAGAGCAGCGCGTTCATCCGTCTCTGCAACCGAGAATCCGAACCCGTTCCGATCAGCCGGTCGAGTGCAAACATTCCAGAATTCAGCCAGGTTTTGCGATGTGTAGAAAAGCTCCGCTCCGCGCTCCCAAAGACGATCCGCACATTGCCGGATCGTTCCATATTCGGGGCTATCCGGCTGTACGAGGCGGAGCAAAATGTTCGTGTCCGCCAGGTAGGACGAGCCGGGCATCAGGCGTGCTCACCGTAGATCATTTCGCGCGAGAAGGTCTCGGTTCGCAGTTGGGGAACATTCGGCGCTTTGCTCGCAAGCGCATCCAGAAAGGCGCGAAATTCTTCCTGGCTTGCGCGCGTGTACCCCTTGCTCCTCGCAGCGATTGCTTCCTGAAGCAGCCGCTGCGCATACACTTCGAGCGCAATGCCGCGAGCCAATGCTTCAGCGGTAAGCTGTCTTTCCATCTCCGGGTTGAGTTCGACACGGATGGTCATCGAAACCTCGCATCCATACTTATTATCGGATGCCTGTGATCGAAAGTCGATCCCAACCTTAATTTGCGTCGGGCTGCAAGATCATCCGCATGGGCTGCGACGCAGTGGGAGGGCACTTGAGCCGATTGGCCGCTATTCTAATCGAAGGTTTTGACTTGCCGGTCCGCAACGGTGCGGTCTGAAAGTTCCGTCGATTGAAACTCTTCTCCGCTTGGCAGGTGGCCCACTCATCGGTCCCAATGTCGGCACTCATGCACTCAGGGCTGTGCCCCGTTCATTGCGGTTTCATCGCGATGAGCGGGCGTTCGCCCGGCCGGCCCAAATCTCCGATGAATTAGCCGTTGACCGTGCGTTGAACCCGCTTCGAGGATCAATCCCCGCAAACCGCCCTGGCGCCAGGCTTGACGTGGGGACAGGAGTCTGACAAGCGCGAGCACTCTCTTCCGCGGCCCAAGCCGCGCCACGAGCGCCGATCCCTTACAACGAATCTCTGAACTCTGATTCCTACCGCCGGCTATTTACTTTGGCCAGCAGGCGCAGCATTTCTAGGTAGAGCCACACCAGCGTCACCATGATGCCAAAGGCGGCGTACCACTCCATGTACTTCGGAGCGCCCATGTGCACACCCTGCTCCACGAACGCGAAGTCGAGCACCAGGTTGAGAGCGGCAATGGCGACCACGAAGAGACTGAAACCGATGCCGATAGGGCCGGCGCCATTCAGCGTGGCGAAACGGACGCCAAAGAAGCCAAGAATCATTTCGGCGAAATAGAAAAGCATAATGCCGCCGGTGGCGGCCACCACGCCCAGCGCGAAGCGATGCGTGACGCGAATGAGACCGGAACGATAGGCCAACAGGAGCACCAGCAGCGTGCCGAAGGTCAGGCCCACGGCTTCCAGAGCGACGCCGGGATAGCGCACGTCCACGGCCGCGGAAAGCCCGCCCAGCACAAGGCCCTCCAGCAGCGCATAAATGGGCGCGGTGACCGCCGACCACTCTTTTTTGAAAATGGTCACAAAAGCCACGATGAGCCCGCCGAAAGCCCCCACCGCCAGCAGCGGCCCCACCGCCGCCATGTCATGGGCTTGCAGATACAAGTACCACACCCATGCCGCCGTGGCCAGGGCGCAAAGCAGCAGAGCGCCGGTTTTATTCACCGTGCCGCTCAAGGTCATGCGCGACGCCGCGTCTACGGCGCCGTACGGAACGCCATAGCCGTATTGGCCTTGCGCCACGTTGCGGAAGGTGTTTTCACCAAGAGCGGGATTCGCGGTCTTCATCAGGGGCATGCCATTCTCCATGTGCACAATGCGGCTCGGGATCCGACCACCGTCGAAAGGGAAATCAGAGCCGCTTCTTTGATTCTAAATCCATCCGGAAAGAACCTGCCGGTCAAGGAAACGGTCCAGCTTGAAAGGTGCGCGCGTCAAGGCGCGCGTGAGAACGCGATCGCAGGCGAACTTGCTCACTCGCGACGCCGCGAAGCGGCGCTAACTCGCGGTTTGGATTGCGTATCGTTTTGCCCCTCCGTAATGCGCCACCGTGGCCCTCAGGTGTTCGATCTCCGCCACTGGCCCGATGCCGCCCCGCGCTCCTGCCCACATGCAGTTCATGGCCGCCGCTGCGCAGGAAAAATCAAGCTGCCGTTCTAGCGGCCACCCCTGCAGTAACCCGTATATAAACCCGGCATGGAAAATGTCACCGGCGCCCGTGGTGTCGACCACGGGAACCCGGTAAGCCGGGTTATAGAACCACTGTTCGCCGTCCCACGCCAGCACTCCATCGTTGCCCAGCGTGGCTGCGGCAAGCCGGCATCCGTAACGCGCCTTCATGCTCTGTAAAGCGCCTTCCAAGCTATGTTCGTTCATCAGGCGGCCGGGAAAATCGCGGCTCACAATGAGGTAATCGATGTTCTCCATGAGCGCTTTCACGCCGGGATACAACTCGTCGAGATCGGCGACCACGGGAATGCCCGCCGCGCGCGCCCAGCTTGCCGCCAAAGTGGCCGCGGCGGTGTCGTGCCCATCCACGTGCAGCACGCGGGCGTTCTCAATCCAGGCGCGGTCAAGCTCCTCGGGCTGCAACGTCATGGATTCGTCGCGGCGGCACAGCACTGTGCGCTCACCGCCCCCATCCACGAGAATCAGCGACTGCGGGCTTACGCCTTTGGGAACCGCGATCAGCCGCGCCTCCACGCCGGCGCGCGCAAACGCCTCGCGATGCAGCCGCGCCGCGTCGTCATCGCCCGCCTTGCCCACATAACGCGTAGAAAGTCCCCATGTCTGGCAGGCGACCACCGTGGTCGCCGTTTGCCCGCCCGGCAAAAAGCTGGCGCCGCTGTACTCGGTCTTGGAACCCCGCGCGGGAAAGTGGGGCAGCGGAATGATCGTGTCGGCAGCGTTCAGGCCCACGCCCACGAGATCGACCTTCCGCAATTCCGGCGCGCCCGCGTCCGGCTTCCTCGTTGCCCCTCGATCGGCCTCCATCATTGCCTCATTCTACCGGCGCTGCGCCACGCCATCGCTCCGCCGTACTCATGCTGTAGCCTCAGAGAAGGTTCCTCTTCTTCGGGAGTAAGCCTGTGGGCCAGCCCTTTTTCTCACGCCCGTTTTACCGCCCGCGCCCGGGTGCGCCCCTTTATTGCGGCAAAGTCTCGCTCGAAGCGCTCGCGCGGCGTTACGGCACGCCCCTCTATGTCTATTCCGCGGATCAAATCCGCGAGCGGTTAGCGCTTTTTCAGGCCGCATTTGCGGGCCGCGAACACCTGGTGTGCTACGCCGTCAAAGCCAATTCGGCGCTCGCCATTCTCAAGCTGCTGGCCGGACGCGGCGCCGGGTTCGACATCGTCTCCGGCGGCGAACTGGAGCGCGTGCTGGCCGCTGCGCCCGAGGCCGCGGGGCGCGTGGTCTTTTCCGGCGTCGGCAAAACCGCCGCCGAAATCGACCTGGCCCTCGAGGCGGGAATTCTCGCGTTTAACGTGGAGAGCGAAGCCGAACTGCACCTGCTGGCCGAGCGGGCGCGAAAGCGCAAACGCCGGGCGCGGTTTGCCCTTCGCGTCAATCCTGACGTCTTCGCCGACACCCATCCCTATATCTCCACCGGACTCCGCGAGCACAAGTTCGGCATCGATATTCGCCAGGCGCCGAAGATCTACAAAAATATGGCCAGGAATCGCTGGCTTGAGGCCTACGGGGTGAGCGTGCACATTGGCTCGCAAATTCGTTCCGCGGAGCCATTCGGCGCGGCCATGGAGCGGGTGAGCAGATTGGTGGAGCAGCTTGCGCGCGAAGGTGTGGCCCTTCACGCCATCGATGCCGGCGGAGGACTGGGAATCGATTATCATGCGGCCGGCTTCGATGCGGCGGCCAAAGTGACAGAATACGCCGCCGCCATGGCCAGCGCTCTGGCCGGATTCCATGGCAGCCTGCTGATCGAACCCGGTCGCTTTGTGATCGCGCAAGCCGGCGCCCTGGTCGCCCGCGTGCTCTACGTAAAGCGCAATGGAAAGAAAACCTTTGTGATTACCGACGCGGCCATGAACGACCTCATCCGGCCGGCGCTGTATCAGGCCCATCATGAAATCGCGCCGGTTCGCTTGCGGGCGGGCAAACCGCGCCCGGTAGACGTAGTGGGGCCCGTGTGCGAATCGGGAGATTTTTTTGCTCGCGATCGCAACCTGGCCCCGGTGCAACCGGGCGACCTGCTGGTGCTCCTCGACGCGGGAGCCTACGGCATGGCGCAAAGCTCCAACTACAATACGCGCCCTCGGGCCGCCGAGGTTTTGGTGGAAGGCGCGCGAGCCCGCATCATCCGCCGCCGCGAGACAATATCCGACTTGCTGGCCCCCGAGAGCATCTAAACGTAGCGGGGAGGATTGCGGGATGCGCTGGCAAATTGCGTCGATAATCCGGGCGAAAACCCTGGTATACCGTTTCGCCGGCCCGCCCGAGCGGTGGCGGGTGGAAAGCCGCACCGCGCAGGAAGCGTGGATTCGCGCCAGCCAAAGTTCCATTGCGTTGCTGTTTGCCGCCGATAGCTGCCGGCGGCGGCGTTTTCTGCGTTTCCTGCGCTCCGGCTTTCTCGGCTATTTTCTTGTCCGCGAAGGTCAGTGGATCGGTTACGGCTGGTGCGCGCCCCCGGGCAGCGGACGCCCGCCTCATCTGCCGCGCTGGGCGGGAGGCGTAGGCGCATATTGGGTTTTCGATTGCTGCGCCCGCGAAGGAACTTGCGCTCAGGAATCGCATGCGCATCTGTTGACCCACCTTGTCACCTTCGCCTATGCGCGCGAATCGAATCCCCTCCTGCTCTGTGAAATGCAGCCTGAAAATCTGGTCTGGCGGCATGCGGCGCTGCAAGCCGGATTCACGCCCCTGGGCATTCTGACGGCTTACCGTGTGTGGATTCCCGGCTTCGGTTGCGTCGCCTTGGGTGGAGTCTGGCGGCGCGACGCCGCTCATTCCCCGGAAGTGGCCCCGCTCGAATCCATGCTCAGACACTGACCGGCCAA